>JALYGD010000285.1 GCA_030777265.1 Actinomycetota bacterium
GCGGCCATGGCCTCATAGGGCGTTGACCGCTGCCCGTACACCATCCGGTTGGCGATGCGTTGGAGCCGCTCCCGGGCCGGGTGGAAAAGCACGGCGATGACGAGGGTGGCAACGACGGAGACGGCGATGTCCTCGCTATCGATGGCTCCGGCACGAGCGCCGATCAGCGTCACCGCAGCGGCGTACACGGCGGTGATGATCCCGGCCAGGGCGCCGTACACCAGCGCCTTGCTCAGCACGACGTCGATATCGAGCAGGCGGTGACGGAGGATGGCGATCCCCACCGTGGCTAGGAAGAATATGATGGACACCGGCCCGAAGGGGCTGGGGTCAAGAAACTGCGCTATGACGAATGCGTACACGGCCAAGGTGGCGGCGCCCGTCCCCACCCACTTGACCTGTTGGCGGAGCTCCCCCTCCGCGCTACGCAGCCGCACCAGTATCGAGAACCCTGCGGCGATGACGGCCACCTGAAGGGCCGGCCAGGACCAGCGGGCGAGGAACCCGAGAGCAGTTCCTGCGCGTTCCCGGGCGACCGTCAGAGCAAAGGGCTCGTTGGGGCCGTACGGGGCGTGCGGCGTGATCGCCAAGACGAAGACCAAGACCGCGTACGACCCCACCAGCAAAGCGGCGACCGGGCGCCAACGTCGCGACGGCAGGCGTCCGTCGGGGAGAGTCAGGAACAGCAACCCTGCGAGGACCCAGTCCAGATGATGCAAGGCCGGTAGGCCCACATGCAGGACGGCATCGGCTCCGGGCAGCGGTCCGACTGATGCCCCCGTGGGGTAGAGCGAGTAGGCGAAGACCAAGCTCTGCACTGTGGTGGCGACGGCGCTGCCCAGCAGGAGCCACCCAGCCGGGTGGCGTCGGCGCACGGCGGCGAGAACCGTTCCGAGTGTGATGCGAACCAAGACCTCAGTGATATTGAGCAGCGGTCCGGGAGCGGCCAGTACGCCCCACCCGGCGACCTTCACAGTCAGCAGCAGGGTGGCCCCCATGGCGATGAGGGCCACCGCGGCGAAGGGAAGGGGTAGGAGGCTACGTTCGGCTCGATCCATTTTACTCACCGCTGCAGGCCCGGGTCGGTAGGGTCGCCCGGTGATCCGGCTCGTCCTGGCCGACGACAGCTTTCTTGTCCGCCGCGGGCTGCGTGCCGTCGTGGAGGCCGAACCGGAGCTTGACCTGGTCGGGGAGTGCCACGATCTCGCCTCCCTGCTGGCCGCCGTCGACACCGCCACACCTGACGTGGTGATCACCGACATTCGCATGCCGCCCACCGCCACCGACGAGGGAATTCAGGCCGCGGCGCGACTCCGGCGCTCCCACCCGACCGTCGGTGTCGTCCTTCTCAGCCAGTACGTCGATTCCAGATATGTCCTCGACTATCTGCGGGACGGGACGGCGCGTCGCGCCTATCTGCTGAAAGAGACAGTATACGATCCCTGGCAGTTGCTCGCCGCCGTGCAAGCGGTCGTCGCCGGCGGCTCCATGATCGATCCCAAGGTCATGGAGGCGTTGGTCTCTGCTTCGGTCCGACAGAGGGAATCGCCACTGGCCACTCTCACCAGCCGTGAGCGGCAGGTGTTGGCCCACATGGCCCACGCTTGCGACAACCAGGCCATCGCCCACATCCTCTCGTTGAGCGTCCGCGCCGTGGAACGGCACATCAACGCGATCTTCGCCAAGTTGGGCTTGGCCGTGGAGACGGACGTCCACCGACGAGTCAAGGCGGTGTTGCTCTTCTTGGCGCACGAGCCGCTGGAGACCTAGTAAGACATGTCGAGGCAACCGCACCGCATTGTCGACGCCACACCGGGAAGCGGATCTGATCAGATCAAGGGGCGCCATACGTCCACGTGTCATGTGCCAGGGTAGGCGTCGACGGAAAGCGCGCATCGTCCCAATCGCCTCGCTTTTCCGCGCCCGGTCTCCCCACTCAGACGGTAGAGCCTTCTATCACGGCTCTCGGACCTTCGCGCCCTCGTCATAGCGTGGGTCGCTGGCGGCGAACTGCCTTCCGTCGGACTTGAAGCCCACCATCTGCACAATTGGCCGGAACCAAGTGTCGTACTGGCCCCTCGCCTCGATGGTGTGACCGCGGTCAACAAGCGCTTGCCGCTCGGCTTCAGGAATACGGTGTTCCTCCAAGGCGAGCTTGCGCCCGACGGCGCCCTCGGCGTCGACACGAGCGGCGTCGAGCGCGTGTGCCTCCTCCATGTTGTAGTCGAGGACATTGGAGATGGCGAGGACAACGCCCATGGGAATGCTCGGTCCACCAACCCCTCCCAGCACCAGCCGGGGACGCCCGTCGGCGACGACGATCGTGGGGCTCATCGACGAGCGCGGACGCTTGCCGGGCTCCGGTCCGTTCTTGTTCTTCCCGGGCTCGTCGAAGTCGGTCAACTGGCTGTTGAGTAAGAAGCCTGCCCCCGGCACGACCACCGCGCTTCCGAACGCATGCTCGATGCTACAGGTGACCGCCACCGCATTACCAGCGGCGTCGACTACAGAGATGTGGTGGGTGTTCATGCTTCCGGGAGAAGCGGTAGTCATTGCCGGAGTAGAGCCGGATATCTCCCCGGGCCGTGGCTCCTTAGCCGTGGTCATGTCGATCTCAAGGCGGCGCTTGGCGGCGTAGTCCTTGGAGATGAGCTGGTCGGTCGGGACGGCGACGTAGTCGGGGTCAGCGACGTACCCGTCGCGGTCGGCCCAGGCCAACTTCTTGGCTTCGGCCAGGAGATGCAGGTGGTCGGCCGAGCTGTGGTCGAAGCCGACACCATCGGTGCTCTTCCGCAGAAGCCACTTCTCGTCCTCGATCAGGTTGAGCGTCGACAGCGTCACGATCCCGCCCGCCGTAGGCGGCGGCATGGCGAGGATCTCCTGTCCGCGGTATGTCCCCCGCAACGGCGTCCGCCAGACCGCCTGATATCTCGCCAGGTCGTCCGCCGTCATGACGCCCTTCTCACCGTCGCTGGTGTACTCCGCCCGCGACCGGTTCATCTCATCGACGATCTTCTGGGCGATCGGTCCGCGGTAGAAGGCCTTTGCCCCCCCCGCCGCGATCTCACGAAGGGTTAGGGCCAGATCGGGCTGCTTCCACTCCTCGCTCACCGGGTAGGGCGCCGGGGCCCGATATCCGCCTTCTGCTGGCGGGTTTTGGACGAGGAACTGCGCAGCCGAAGCCGTGTACCGCTCGAGACGGGCCCTGTTGATCGCCAAGGAGTCAGCCTGCTTCGGGGTCCAGCGGATGCCCCGCTCCGCCAGCGCTATGGCCGGCTCGAGCAGGCGCTTGAGTGGCATAGATCCGTACCGACCCCGGGCCGCCACCATGCCGGCTACCGTGCCGGGGACACCGACCACGAGATGACCGGTCCCGAACATCTTGGTGGACTGCGTGCTGAGAGCCTCGAACTGGGCCGGAAGACCCGCGGGGGCTTTCTCTCGAAAGTCGAGCGCCGCTGTGGTTCCGTCCGCTCCCCGGTACAGCAGGAACCCACCACCGCCGATGCCACACGACTCCGGGGCCACCACGCCGACGGCGAAGACCATGGCGACTGCGGCGTCGACGGCGTTGCCGCCACTCTCAAGCACGGAGATCCCGGCAGCTGAGGCGTCCGGTGCCGAGGAGGAGACCGCGCCGGAGCGCCCCACGACCGCCGGCTTGTAGCGGTTCCCCTTGATGCCGTTACCAGAGCCGACGCCGTAGGCGCCGCACACCTGATTCGGGTCCCTCCAGCTACCCGCGACCACGCGGTCGTCGCGGATCACCGCCCCGCACACGCGGTCGACTTCTCCTCCCACGTACTCGCTAATGTGCCAGCCTCCACCGACGCACGTGGCTGTACGACCGTCGATGGACGATATCCACGATCCGTTGTACCCACCCTTGGCACACTGCATCGGAGACGGGAGGCATCCGTCCAGGACGGTCCGGTTGGGATCGCACAGGTTTCCCTCGGGAGAGACATAGTCAAGCGACTCGGCATGGCTCGCGAGCGCAACCGGGACATCGACCGGAGACGGCAAGCTGGTCATCGCGACGATGAGGGCAAGCACTGTCAGTGTGCGTCGCACAATGGTTTCCTTTCGTGCGCCTCGACCCGAACCGGGCACCTGCTCAAAGCATGCCCGAGGGTCAAACGCAGGGTTCGTGGTTTCAGTCGTTATCGATGATGGTGCCCAGGCCGGCGGCGTCGCTGATAGTCGCTCCACTGGCGCCCGACAGCGTCACGCTGAAGCTCTCGTCGCCTTCAACAAGGGCGTCGGGGGTGATCGGCACGTCCAACGTAAGGCTGGTGGTGCCCGGCGCGAACTTGAGCTTGCCCGACTTGGCGGTGAAGTCGGTGCCGATGGCGGTGCCCTTGGAGGTGGCGAACGACACCGAGACCGGCGACGTGGATGCCTTGGAGAGGCTCACGGTGAACACAGCGCTGCGACCGCCGGTGTCGCCCTCGTGCACAGCCACATCGCCGATGGCAACGCGACGGCCGGAGACAGCGGGAGGATCGTCGTCGAGGATGGTCCCGGCCCCCGTCCCGTCGCCGATCACCGCTCCTCCGGGTGATGACAACGTCAGGACGAACGCTTCGTTGGCTTCATCGGCGCTGTCGCCAGCCACAGGAACCTCGACGGTGGCGCTAGTGGCCCCCGCCGCAAGAGTCACCGTGCCCGACTTGGCTGTGAAGTCCTCGGCACCAGCGGTGCCCGCCCCAGTGGTGTAGGGCACCGTTACCGTGGCAGCCGAAGGCACGGACAAGCTCACGATGAACGTCGCCGCGGCGGTACCGGCATCCCCCTCGTGCACGCTGACGTCACCCACCGACACGACTGGGTGGGTTCCAGCACTATGGACGAAGACGTCGGTCCTCTCGTTTGTGTCACCGGCCACGAGGTTGGTGGCACCGGAGCCGAAAGCAACGTGGCTGCCGTCGTCGCTGACGTCGGGAGCGTACGACCCCAGGTCGGCCTGTGTGCCGTCGCTGGCGACGCCGACGCGGGAGGTGGCACCGGTCTGGCGGTCGTGGACGAAGGCATCGGGGGAGAGGTTGGTGTCGCCGGCAACGAGGTTGGTGGCGTAAGAGGAAAAGGTCACGAAGCGGCCGTCACCGCTGATCGAGGAGGCGAAGCTGTAGTCGTCGCCTTCGGTGCCGTCGCTGGTGACGCTGACGCGGGAGGTGGCACCGGTCTGGCGGTCGTGGACGAAGGCATCGGGAGAGCGGTTGGTGTCGCCGGCAACGAGGTTGGTGGCGTAAGAGGAAAAGGTCACGAAGCGGCCGTCACCGCTGATCGAGGAGGCGAAGCTGTCGTCATCCCCGGGCGTGCCGACGCTGGCCCTGCTCACCAAGGTGGTGGTGGCGGTGGTCCGATCATGGAGGAATACTTCAGTTCTCTCGGGAGTGGTTTCACCGCCGCCCAGGTAAACACCTCCGGGTCCGGATTGGAACGCTACGAAGCGCCCATCGCCGCTGATGGAGGGCTCCCAGCCGTCGCCGACGGCGGTCGTGAGGCCGGTCTGTCGGTCGTGCACGACGATCACGCCTCCACTGACGCTGTTCGAGTAGAGCCAGTGGTGGAAGAACTGGATCGATTGGCCCGGGGCGAAGTGGGAGAACGCGACGTAGCGGCCGTCAGCGCTGATGGAAGAACCGTAGCTGTCCCCGGTGCGCTGGGTTCCGTCGCCAACCGGGGTCACTCGGCTGGTCGCGCCGGTCTGGCGGTCGTGGACGAACACGTCGTAGGCGTCGTTGTCGTCTCCTGGGACGAGGTTGGAAGCCGCGCTGCTGAAGGTGACGTAGCGGCCGTCGCCGCTGAGGTCCGCCGCGAAGACGTGGTCGTTTACCTGCCCGCCGTCACTGGCCACGCTCACCCGGGTGGTGGCACCGCTCTGGCGGTCCTTGACGAAGACGTCGTAGGTGCCGTTGTCGTCTCCTGTAACGAGGTTGGAAGCCAAGCTGCTGAAGGTGACGTAGCGGCCGTCGCCGCTGAGGCCCTCCAAGAAGACGTCGTCGTTTGCCTGCCTGCCGTCACTGGCCACGCTCACCCGGGCCGTCGTCCCTGTTTCCGCCTTGACCTCGGTGGCTGTCAACAACACCGCCACCAGCGCCAGCACCACCGCCACTACGGCGTTGCGTCTAGAGATAGTCAACCGCGAGTTCGCGGTCGGGTCCCCCCGCACCTCGGCTGTCCGTTCGGCGTCCAGGAACGGACTCGCCTCTTGAGATGGATCGGCGGAAGGGGTGGACATGGACCGCAACATAAGAGACCAGTGGGTCAGCTGGAAGAGTGCCCGCCCCACAATTTCGTGTCGGAATAGCGACACGGACTGGCGGCCGGGCGTCAGGAAGGCAACCCGTGTCGGTTCGCCTCCTGCCCCGCTGGGCCGCTATTCAGACCCAAGGTGCTCCGCGACTGTCTCTGCATCCTTGTCACCGGTGCGAGCGCGCTCCGCCACCAATCGGTGATGGCCGGGGCACTTGGTCCACGAGCGGAGGTTGTCCCGAACGAGCGCTCGCAGACCCTCGCGGTGACAAAATGGTGACAAGCCGGTCCGGACGTCGTCCGGACGGGGTATTCTCGCGCCATGAGTGAGCGGGCCGTCACCCCTTCCCGGCGCCACCGCCTCGAGGTGCGCGTCACCCCCGAACAGGACGCGCTCATCCGCCAGGCCGCCGACCTGGAGGACACGACTGTCACCACCTTCGTACTCGACACCGTGACATCCCGTGCCAAGCGGGTCGTGAAGCAGCACCAGGATCTGGTGCTGTCCAACGAGGCTTTCGACCGCTTCATCGCCGAGCTCGACGGGCAGGGCCAGCCGGTGCCCGAGCTCGTCGAGTTGTTCAAGAAGAACCGGAAGCTCCGCCAGGCGGGAGCCGCCCGCGGCTGCGGATCGAGCGGCTCGGCGCGCATCACGACCTGAGCACGTTCCAGTCTGGGAACGCAGACCTCGACGGCTGGCTTCGACGCCATGCCCTCGCCGCCCAGGAGATGGGCTCAGCTCGCACGTTCCTCCTGATCGGCGACGAGCGGATCGCCGGGTACTCCAGCCTCACCATGGGGTCGGTCCTCCGAGCCGACGCGCCGGCGAAGCTGGTGCGGGGGCCGCCCGCCTATCCGGTCGAAAATGCTCGCCCGTCTGGTTGCCGCTTCGCCCACCAAATGGGCAGCAGTAGTCGGCTCACCGCGCCACCGCGATACGGCGGCAGGTGGATCTCGGGGCGGTTCCGAGGCGCTCCCGCCGGCCCGCACCCGAAATCGGCGCCGGACACAGCGCATGGCGGATCGGACCCCTTCGGCTAGGGACCGCATGAGCACCGGCGAACTCGTTGATGCGGCGCGCGAACCCGGGTCCTCTGCCGGCGGCGGTCGGTCGCTGCGGCAGCCTCTAATAGCGGCTGTGAACCCGCTTAGGAATGGCTTTTCCAACATGGAGAAGAAGGTGCACGGCGCCTTGGTGCGCCACAGCATCGCTGCGCTGCAGGTTTCAGTCGGGGCCGTCTTCCTCACCTTCGGGGCCCTCAAGTTCTTCCCCGGCGTGAGCCCTGCGGAAGATCGGGTGGTGGAGACCATCGACGTGGTGACGTTCGGCCTTGTTCCCTCAAGGGTCGGGGTCGTGGCTACCGCCGTACTGGAATGCTTCATCGGGATCTGCCTGCTCGCCGACCGTTGCATGCGCTTGCGGTCTGGTTGCTGGCCCTGCAGCTCGCCGGGGTGCTGGCTCCGCTCGTGTTGCTGACGGAGCGCTTGTTCAGCGGCCCTCATCACGCCCCGACTCTCAAAGGTCAGTACGTGCTCAAGGACATCATCCTTGTGGCTGCGGGCATGGTGATCGTCGCCGGCAGCTTCAGGGGCGGCCGTCTGGTACGGGACGACACGTGAGGCGACCGGGCCTCTGAGCCCACCCGTGAGGGTCATGCGACGGAGGAGGCCGGCACTGCGGGGAAGCAGCTCCAACCGGTGGTCGGCAAGGTTGCTCGCCTACGGTGAGCCTGCGGCCCATGCGCCTCGCGGTCGCCACAGAGGCGCAGCCGCCGGGCACCATCCCTGCGCCGCCGATCTGAGCTAAAACCACGACGCTTCGAGTGGTGAAGCTGAGTCTCCACCCTCATAACGCCCGGCGGCGTCGGAGTCGGGCGAGAGACTCAGCCGGTCTTCCGGGTCACCGACTTCCTGGCCGCTTTGGGCTTGGCCGCAGCGGCGACCTTCTTCGCCGACGCGGTTGCCTTTCGGGCGGCCTCGGCGTCGGACCACTCCTTGGTCGTCTGGTCCTCGATGGTGGCATCGGCGGCCAACTTCTGGACGGAGCGGACCCCACCCATGGCCGCAGCTTTGGAGCCGTAGGCCTCACTGGTCGCCACGACCTGGCCATTGCTCGCCAGCAGGTTGAAGCGGAACTTGCCGGTGGTGCCCTTCTTGATCACAAACTTCCCTGGCACGCTCAGGACTTTTCTCTTGCTCGTCTTGTCAGTGGCCGAGGCTATCGAGGGCTCGCGCCGCCACCACGGATTTGATGGCCTCACGGCGGCGTCGTCGCCCGGGCAGCTGTCTTCTCTTTGGCCAGGCACTGCCGGGACCGCCGCCGCGGGTGTACGGCGAGGAGTAGGGATGTCGACAGTGGGACCGTCTTGATCGCGCCCGCTGACGTGTTCCTGGATCACTACGAGATCGATACCTTGATCGCCTGCGGGGGGAGGGCCGACGTCTTCGTTGCCGTGTCCGATGGGGTCGATAGCAACGTGGCCATCAAGGTCTTCCGCGTCGGAGCGGCCGAACCTCCCGCTTCGACGCCGAAGCTGGCTGCGGTCGACGCAACTCGCCGCGACTTCTACCGACAGCTCCGACTGGTGCAACCGCCCGCGATCCGATGTCTTCGTCGTCCCGCATGGCGGGATCACCCACATGCCTGGCCTTCTACCGATCCTTCTACCGGGTTCGCGACCGGCGTGGGCCGGAAGGAGGAGCAGACGATGAAGGGCTACGTGGCACGCAAGGGCAATCGCTGGTACGCCGTGGTCTACGAAGGCATCGATCCGGCGACGGGGCGCGAGCGGCGGAAGTGGCACCCGGCCGGGACGGATCGTGCAGATGCTGAACGCCTCGCTGCTCACCTCGCCTCTGTCCTGGAGGGCCGCAACGACGAGGTGCGCGCTCTCACCTTGGGGGCGTACCTCACCACGCGGTGGCTGCCTGCCAAGCGCGTCGTACTCGCCGAAAGCACCTACGACGGCTACCGGCGCAACGTCGAACGCCACATCCTCCCAGCGCTTGGTCGGATCGGATTGCGGCGGCTTCGGCCCCACCACCTCGAGGAGCTTTACAACAAGCTGCTCCACCACCGACGGGAGCCATGCGCTGGCGCCCAAGACTGCCTACGAAGTCCACCTGGTGATCCGCGGCGCGCTGGGCGATGCCGTGCGCCGCGGCCTGGTCAGCCGAAACGTCGCGCTCATCGCGCTCGCGCCCCGGCTGCACTCCATTGCGAAGGTCGAACAGCATGCCTGGACCGCACAAGAACTCCAGCAATTCCTGCGTGCCGCAGCCGGACACCGGCATTTCCCGGCGCTGTGGGTGGCCGCCTTCACCGGGATGCGGCGCAATGAGCTCCTCGGACTCCACTGGGAGGACTACGACGCCGAGGCCGCCACCTTGTCGGTGAACCGCGGGCTCGTCGCCGTTGACTACGAGCTGCGCGAGACGCGAGGCAAGACCGCCAACGCCCGTCGCCGCATCGACCTCGACCGCACCACCGTTGACGTCATGACCGCCTGGCGCGGGTGGCAGGCCGCCGAACAACGAGCAGCACGCATCGACAGCCGCGGTTGGATGTTCACCGACGCCGACGGGCAGCCGATCCACCCCCACGCCATCTCTCAGAGCTTCGAACGCATCGCTCGGCGTGCCGGCGTCCGCGTCATCCGCCTGCACGACCTCCGCCACACCCACGGGACGTTGCTCATCGCCGCCGGCGTCCCCGTCAAGGTCGTCTCCGAGCGCCTCGGCCACGCCACACCGGCGTTCACGATCGACACCTACCAGCACGTCCTTCCCGGCATGCAAGCTGACGCCGCCCGCACCTTCGAGCATCTCATCGTCGGCGACCTTCTACCGGCGAAGCGGAAGCCGGAGAAGACCCGGTAGATCGGCCGGTAGAACAGCGAACCGACCCGGTAGAACGCACCACCAAACGAGCAGGGCCCAGGCCGTTGACCTGGGCCTTCACTCACGTCTCTAGTGGCGGGGGCAGGATTTGAACCTGCGACCTTCGGGTTATGAGGCTGCTCACGGCACTGTCCTGGGCGACTCGTCTGCCCCAGGAGGCAGGTGTTGGCACCGGGCGGCGCGAGTCGCAGTGACAAATCCGTGACGACGGCTCGATCGCTACGGAGGGATGGCCCTTCGCCCCCACGGACGTCACCCGGCGGGTCCTTCGGCGCGCCGTCCCGGTTGCCACGTGCGCCCCAGACCTGGCGGTCCGGGAACACCACCAAGGTGCTGGCAGGCTGGGCGGATGACCGCTGGTCCTCCTTGGGCGGCTGT
>JALYGD010000286.1 GCA_030777265.1 Actinomycetota bacterium
GCGTGTCGGCCGGGGATCGAGGCTCGGCGTCGGAGGTAGTGTCTGATGCGATCGAGGGGCACGACCACCAGCGCGTATGCGGACGCGGCGCCGCCGCCAGCCACGACCAGCTGGGCAAGGGGCAGCCGGAAGGCCTGGAGCAGGCCGAGACAGACGATCGAGGCCAGGAGGGCCGCGGCCGCAGGCCGGGCGAGTTCGCGCGCGATTCTCGTCAGCGACACACCGAGGGGACGCAACGCGAGGAGGAACAGGGGCAGGACGAGCGTGATCCCGACGACGGCATGGGCGACCGCGGTGCCCCGGATACCGTCCAGTCGTGTTCCGGCGACGAGTGCTGGAGCGAGAGCCGCGAGCCAGGTGAGCTGCAACCACAGCGGTGCCCGCGGCCGTCCGGAGGCGACGAGGACGTCGAAGACGAGGCTCGTGGCCACTCGCACCCCGCCCAGGACCGCGAGAAACCGCAGCACGTCGGCAGCTGCCGACCAGCGTTCCCCGTAGACGAATCGGATCAGAGGCGGAGCGAGCAGCGCCAGCAAGAGGGCGACCGGCACGGTCACGGTCATGAGCAGCCCGAAGGAGCGCGCGAATCCTGCGGCCAAGGCCTCCTCGTCGCCCTGGAGGCGGGAGAAGCCGGCAATGGAGACCCGACGGACGGTCGCACGGATGACGCTGATCGGCCAGCTCGAGACGTTGAAGGCCAGCAGGTAGAAGCCAAGCGCGGTGGGGCCCAGCAGGTGGCCGACCACGACGTAGTCGAGGTTGAGCAGCGCGGCTTCGATGAGCAGCGTCGTGGCGAGCGGCAGCCCGAAGCGCAGCAGTGTGCGCGCGAGAGCCGGGTCGAAGCCGAAGCGGGGCCGGAACGATGCCAGGAGCAGAACCAGGCTCGTTGACACGAGGCCGCCGGCCAGACGCCCCCATGCGAGGCTCCAGGCACCCGCCCCCAGCACGGCGAGGACGACGGAGACGCCGATGTTGACGGGAACCGCTGCGAGCTCCGCGATCGCCATGCGGTCCTGTCGGAACGCGCGATGGAGCGTCGCTGCCGGCACCGCGGTGAACCCGTCCATCACGACGGCGAGTGCCATGAGCCGCAGAACACCCACGGCCTGGGGGCTGCCCATGAGTTCGGCGAAGGGGCCGGCCAGGGCGAAGCAGAGGAGGTAGAGGCCGACGCTGACCGTCAGGGTCAGCGTGAAGGCGGTCGACTTGACCTCTTCGAGGTCGCCCCGCCACTGGATGACGGCGAGGATCAGGCCCGCATCGCTGATGCTCAGAAGAAGGTTGATGGCGGCGAGCGCGACGGCGTACACACCGAAGTCCTCGGGGACGAGTATCCGCGCCAGGACCACCCCGGACAGGAACGTGGCCGCCCGCAAGCCGACCTGAGTCGCCAGGCTCCACCGCAGTCCCGCCCCGACGAGGCCCCCGAGGGGCTTCGAGCCCGCGGGGGTGGCGGGTACCGGCGCGTGCGTCTCGACGGGCCCGCCGTCGCGCAGCACCTCGCTCATCGAACCACCACCGTCGCCGTCTTAGGAGACCTAAGACGGCTCCTCTCGCGTCGCTCCTGCGGAGCGCCGCTCACGGGCGGGAGACCGGAGGAGCGGTCATGGGCGGGCCGCCGCGTTCACGTAGAGGAGTACCTGCCCGTGGGACCAGCCGATCGAGACGATGTCGAGGTCGCCGTCCCCGTCGACGTCGCTGAGTTGGGCGCCGTCGTGGTGCTCGTCGCCACGGTGGACCTCGTGCTCCGCCCACGATCCTCCGTGTCCGTCGAGGTTCTCGAAGACGAGCAGCCGCGCCGTGGTAGGAGCCTCGACGTTGTGCTCCCCGACGACAACGTCAAGGTCGGCGTCCCCGTCGAGGTCCGCGACGTCGACGCTCATCGGACCAATCACGGTGGCGATCCTGTTTTCGCGCCAAGGGCCGATGGCCGTGTCCTGCTCGTACCACACGAGCGGCCCCGGAGCACTGACGGTCTCGAAGCCCACCACCGCGTCAAGGCGCCCGTCGCGGTTGACGTCGGCGAGCAGGGTCCTGTCGGGTTCCTCGGCGGTCTCGGCGATGGTGAGGGTGGTCCAGAGCCCACCATCGTTGCGAAGCCAGCGGGTGCCCAGCAGCAGGTCGAGATCGCCGTCGTCGTCGATGTCACCCGCGCTCAGTCCGTTCGTCTGAGTGGTTGTCGAGACGATGCGCCACGTCCAAGGCTCGCCCATCGGGTCGTGAGGCGTCGTGAGCATCTGGATGCCCCCGCCACCGTTGTGCCAGGACAGGGCGGTCTCGATGGGACCGCCGGGGTTGAAGCGGCCCGCTGCTGACCCGCCGAGGAAATCGCCCCTCGCCTCGGCCACCTCCCGCAGCGTGAAGTGGCCCGATCCGTCGTTGCGAGCGAAGACGAATGAGGCATTCGGCGACGAGCCTCTGCCCTCGGTACCGAGAACGTCGGGATCGCCGTCGCGGTCGTAGTCGTGGACGGCGGCGAGGTTGCGGAGGGGAGCGCCGATCTCGCGACGTTCCCACCTCCCGCCGAACCGACCGGGATTCCGGTACCACCAGGCGCCGGTGAGGATGTCGGAGGCCCCATCGCCGTCGACATCGGCGGTGGTGACGAAGATGGCACGGTCGGGGCGGGCTCTGTCCACGACCCGGCGCTGCCAGTGCTCCAGTGGATCGGCCGCCTGGTTCTCCCACAGCTCGAGGGGGGAGGTTCCCCCGTATCCGGCGCCGACGATGTCGGGGTCGCCATCCCGGTCGATGTCGGCCACTCGGAGGTTGTGGGAGCCGTTGCGGGCGAGCACATGGGTGGACCAGCGCCGTCCCCCGCCGTCGTTGCGGAAGACGCCCACCCGCTTACGACGAGACTGCTGCATCTCGGCGAAGACGATGTCGAGGTCACCATCGAGGTCCACATCGACGGCCTCGAAGCTGTGCACGTAGTCGACGGAGGGGTCGATGACGTGCTCGGTCCAGGTGCCGTTGGGGGGGTCTTCGGGGGCGGCGTACCAGGCCATGCGGCCCTTGCTCTCGGATGCTGCCAGCAGGACGTCGAGCCGCCCATCGCCGTCGACGTCCGCCGTCAGGGCGCTGGTGCGCTCGGGCCAGCCCCCCGCGATGCGGTGCCGCTGCCAGCCGCCGGTCTGCGGCTCGCTCGGCGTCTCCAACCAGTAGCCGTTGCCGACGATGTCGAGGTCGCCGTCGCTGTCGAGATCACCGAGAGCGGTGCCCTCCCCGTCGGATGCCTCGCCGATGACGACCCGGACCCACTCCATGGCGCTGCGCTGCAGGAACAGCAGCGTGGGTTCACCTTTGGAGCGGGCGACCACGTCGGGGCGGCCGTCGGCGTCGACGTCGCCGACCTCGAGATCGTGCGCGACTCCCTCCCCGATCACCATGGGAGCCCAACCGCCCCCGCCTCGCAAGGGGTTGCGGTACCAGAGCAGGGTGCGGGCGGGGTGGTCGGGGACGATGACGTCGGTGTCGCCGTCTCCATCCACGTCGGCCGTCTGCATGTCGGTGGTGAACACGGACCGGGGGTCGATGACGTGCTTCGTCCAGTGGGGGTACTCGTACCACTGCAGGGGGGTGCCGTCGTTGTCGGCCACGATCACATCCACGTGCCCGTCGCCGTTGAGGTCTCCCACGGCCTTGCAGTCCGCCCCGAGGTCCGCGGGGTCGATGAGGACGTGGTCGAACCTCAGGCCGCGAGCGGCTTCCCCCGTCTCCGGCCCTGCCGCGTCTTCGGGCTCTGCCTGCTGCGGTGCTCCCTCCTCCCCACTCGGGGGCCGGAGAAAGAGAGCGGCAAGGCCAGCGGCCGCGGCGAGCGCGATGAGCAGTCCCAGCGCGAGGCGCCGTCGGCGACCGTGGGGGAGGTCGCCCCGCGGCTTCCATGGCCTCAAGCGCCGGCCAGGCCGGGCTCGCTCGTCGACGGTCTCGAGCGTCTCCCTCACGCGGCGCTCCTCCCGGCCTCGGGCGCGGGCCTGGCCGGCCTTCCCCTCCGGGAGGCGAGCATCTCGTCGTAGACGTCTTCGAGGCTGCGGGCCAGGGCCGTGGGGGGGAAGCGCTCCATCACGCCCCGGCGGGCTGCCGCGCCGAGCGCCGATGCGTGGACCCGTGCAGCCAGCAGGCCCTCGACCGCTGCCACGAACCCTTCGAGGTCTTGGGGATCGACGAGGATTCCGGTCTTCCCGTTCTCCACGAACTCCTCGAGTGCCGGCACCCGGAAAGCGACGACCGGCTTTCCAGCGGCCATGGCCTCGAGGACCGCCAGCCCGAAGCCCTCCGACTCCGAAGCGAAGACGAACACGTCGGCAAGGGCGAGCAGATCGGGCACGTCGAGACGGCTGCCTAGGAACCGCACCCGCTCCTGAAGATCCCGGCTGGCGACGAGCGCTTCGATCTGGGGCCGTCGCTCGCCGTCGCCGACGAGCAGCAGCGTCGCGCGCGGCCAGGTCTGTTTGAGCGCGGTCAGCATCGCCACGAGCGCGTCGTGGCCTTTGCCGGGGGCAAGGCGCGAGACGTTCACGAGCAGCGGCTCCGCATCCTGGAGGCCGAGCTCAGCGCGCAGGCTTTCGGCTCCTCCCGCAGCTGCGGCGAAGGCGTCTACCGCGACCGACTGCCGCAACAGCGACACCTGCCCGGGCAAGAGGGGGGCGTACAGGTCGTGAACCTCCTGCGACCCGGCCACGTAGCGCCGCACCGTGCGGCGCTCGACCTGGTCGCGCAGACGGCCGAACGCGAGGGCTCGCAGCCGCTGCAGCGGTGTGTCGCGGGAGGGGACGCGCGGTCCGAAATGGATCCAGGACGCGTGGAGATGGCAGACCACCGGCGTGCCGGTCAGCAGAGCGGCGAGCTGTCCGAGCTTGCGGTCGGGACCGCTGTGAACGTGGAGAAGGTCCACGTCGCGCCTGCGTATGAGACCCACCAGCCGGCGGAGGGTGCGGACTTCGCGTCCTTGGCGATGGTCAAGGCAGACCGGGTCCGCGCCGGCCTCGCGGAAGGCGCTGCCCAACTCGTCCTCCGGGAACAGATGGCAGACGTCGACCTCGAACCGAGTGCCGTCGGCGTGCCTGACGTGTTGCAGCACGATGGTCTGGCCGCCACCGACCCTCAGGTCAGGCAGGAGGTGGAGCACGACCGCCCGCCGGGCAGCGCCGGAGGCGCGGGCGGGTGGGTCCTCTGGCCGGGCCGGGAGCGGGTCGTGCCGACGTGGTCGGGGCGCCGTCAAGCTCGGCTCGTCTCGTCCCGCCCCCAGCTGACGGTCCCACGCCAGCGCTGCACGCGCGCGAGGACCTTGGCGACCAGGGAGGCGCAAACGAACACGGGGAGGTGGACGCACAGGGCCGGGTGCTGGCGGACGACGTGCAGCCAGCCGGCCCAGTCGGTGTTGGTTCGTCGGGAGGGCAGGAACTCGGCGTGCTCCTCGTTCCCGGCGAAGACCCGCACCTTGCGCTGCACGAGCGCCGAGAAGCTGCGCGGGGCGCGCATCCTCGATCGGCTCGAGGTCACCCGCCGCCGCTCGTATGGGTTGAACTGCTGCTGGATGAAGAGGTCGTCGGCGATGACGTGCGGGAAGCGCCCGAAACGCCGCCGCCCCACCTCGGACACGGCGTAGACGCCGGATCCGGCGAGGCTCGCGTGCACCGCCGGCAACCTGTGCCAGATGCTGTAGTAGGACCGCACCGGCCGCGGTCGGTCGGTGAGGTCGAGGTCGAGGCGGGGGGAGGCGAACAGGACGTCACCTCCCTGCAGCACCTCGGCCACTTCCCGCAGGTCCTGGGTGGTGAACTCCACGTCGGCGTCGACGTAGAACCTCGGGAAGCCCCTGGCGATCTCGTCTCCGAGGTTGAGGGCGTCGGTTTTCGAGGCCACCGGTGTCTCGATGACCTGGACGGGGGATCCGAATGCGCTGGCCGCCTCCGCGGTGCGGTCGGAGCAGCCGTTGCAGACGACCACGATCTCGAGCTCGCCGGGGCGGACGTCTTCCAGCAGCGCGGACAGGCAACGCCCGATCGCGAGCTCCTCGTTGTGGGCCGGGACGATGACGCTGATCATGTGAGCGTCGCTCCGTGGGAGCGACGCGAGAGTCGCCGTCTCAGGTCCCCTAAGACGGCGACGGTGGCGGTCCGAGTCATCGGCTCCGCCGTCCACGCTGATGGTCGCAGAAGGGCCCGGAGCGCCGCCCGGTGTACACCTCGCCCGGCCAGCGCACGCAGCGCCTCGTTGAGCGCGACCGCAGCCCAGAAGGCGGCAGTGCGAACAGGACCGTGGCGGCGCGAGTAGAGCCGCACGCGGTTGACGGCGAGCAGCGCCCACAGCCGCGAGGAGGTGTGGCGATCCCCGCCGAGGTGGGTCGCCACCGCGTCGGGGACGTAGCGCAGCACAAAGCCGGCGTCCCGGGCACGCAGGGCGAACTCCGTCTCTTCGGCGTAGAGGAAGAACGTCTCGTCCCACGGCCCCACCTGCTCGAGGCAGCGACGCGAGATGA
>JALYGD010000287.1 GCA_030777265.1 Actinomycetota bacterium
CCGCGAAGCGCGCGATCGGGTTCGGCCCGCTGACCTCGACCCTGCGGACGAGTCCCACCCGGTCACCGATGACATCGCGCGTCACCTCGAAACGACGCGCCACCCGCGGATCCTCGTCGCCCCGGCTGCGCACCTCGACGACGGCGAAATGTCGGCACTTGTCTGGGAGTGCGAACCAGCCTACGACCTCGTTGTGATCAAGCTCGGGCAGCTCATTCCAGAACGCGGGCCGCTTCGCGTTCTCGTTCGTCTGGCACTTCGCGCGTTGAGCTGCCAACGCCGGCCAGCCGCTCGCCCCATAGAACACCGGGACGAGTTCCCTGAGGTCGAACGCAAGCTGTTTGACCAGGTTTTCGGATGCGGGACGATCGTGGTGCCAGCCCATGGATACGGTGGCGAGATGGTCAGGTACTTCCTCGAGCTGAGCCTCCACTCCGGTGATGAGTCCGATCCGCTCGAGGGCGACGAGTACGGGGACGACAAGATAGGGCAGGTTGGCTCGAGGCTGTCCCCCGCCGGGGATCCGTACGAGCGGGAACCCGTCGCGCTCAGCACGGGCCGCGAGGCGTCCACCAGAGGCCACGGCAAACATCGGGGCGCCGGTCGTGGCGGCTGCATCGAGGCAGGCGAGCGTCTCCTCGGTATCGCCGGAGTAGCTCACGACGACGACCAGTGTGTCGGGGCCAGCCAGCACCACCGGTCCGTAGTCCTTGGCGGCCACCACGGGCACGCGGCCGCCGAAGCGGCTCGCGGTTGCAGCCACGTTCGCCGCGATTCCCGACCCGCCCATGCCCGCGATGACGATGGCCCGGGTGCGGGCGGGGTCGACGTCGGGGGCCGCGGAGCGTCGGGCCAGGGTGAGCGCATCGGCCCACAGCACCGGGCTGGCCTCGACCGTCGCGAGCATCCCGGCCGGATCGAGCCGGTCGAGATCAAGGGCGTCGATCGGTGTGGTGGAGGCTGAGTCCCGTAAGGCGGTCACGAGCCCCGCCGGCCCGGTCGTGTCGCCTCCTCCACGAGCATGACCGGGATTCCGTCCCTCACCGGGTACTGCAGACCACATGCCGTGCAGATGATGAGCTGACGGCGCTCTTTGTACTCGACGTCCCCCTGGCAATCGGGACAGATGAGGACATCGAGCAGGTCACGGTCGAGGCCCACGGCGTCCCTCCCTTCTGACCTGTTCGTCTGTTCGTTCGCCCTGCCGCCGTGCGACCAGGCCAGCGCTCGTTTCCGCTCGCGAGGAGGTGGTCACCCGCCGCGCACCAGTTCGGCGACCTCATCCCGCAGGCGCGCCATCTCGTCCTCCTCGTCGGCCTCGACGTTGAGCCGAATCACCGGCTCGGTGTTGCTCGGCCGCAAGTTGAACCACGCGACCTCGAGTTCGACCGTCAGTCCATCGGTGCGGTCGAGTTCACCTCGGCCCCGGAACTCGTCCTCGACGCGCTCGAGTACCGCCTCCTGGTCGTCGACCTCGAAGTTCACCTCCCCCGATTGGACGTAACGATCGTAGGGTGCGAGCACCTCCGACAGCGGGGCGTCGGCGAGCGAGACGGCCTCGAGGAGGATGAGCGCGGCCACGAGACCGGAATCAGCGCGGTAGTTCTCTCGGAAGTAGTAGTGGCCAGAGTGTTCGGCGCCATAGGCCGCGCCGGTCTCGGCCATGCGCTCCTTGATGAAGGAGTGCCCGACACGCGTGCGAATGGGTTCACCGCCGTGCTCACGGACCGTCTCGGGGACGATCCTCGAGCAGATGAGGTTATAGAGGATGGTTGCGCCCGGCTCTTTCTCGAGTACACGAGCGGCGACGACGGCCGCGATGAGCGAGGGTCGCACGGGTTCACCGTGCTCATTCACGACGAAAATCCGATCGGCGTCGCCATCGAAGGCGAGGCCGAGATCCGCTTCGTGCTCGCGGACCGACGTGCGGAGATCGGCGAGGTTCTCATTGTTCGAGGGATCGGGGGGGTGGTTCGGGAACGTCCCATCGAGTTCGAAGTAGAGCGGCACGAGTTCGAACGGCAACGGCTCGAAGACAGCCGGGACGACATGTCCCGCCATGCCATTCGCGGCGTCGATGACGACCGTGAGGGGACGTAGGACGTCGAGGTCGATGAACGAGCGCACGTGCTCGGCGTAGCGCGAGAGCATGTCCTCCTCGCGCTCAGCTCCGCGCGATCCGCTGGAGGACAACTCGTCGCTCGCCACGAGGTCGCGAATCTCACCTAACCCCGAGTCGATCGAGACCGGCACGGCGCCGGCGCGGCAGAGCTTGATGCCGTTGTACTGGGCCGGGTTATGGCTCCCGGTGAACATGGCGCCCGGTACGTCGAGCAGGCCACTCGAGAAGTACAGCATGTCGGTCGACGACAGCCCCACGTGCACGACGTCGACGCCCTCGGAGATGACCCCCTCAGCGAATGCGCTCACAAGCTCCTGGGACGTAGGGCGTACGTCTCGTCCGACAACGATCGCTTCGCCCTCGAACACGCGGGCAGCGGCTGCTCCGATGCGGCGGGCGAGGCCAGCATCGAATTCGTCCGGGACGACTCCGCGGACATCGTAGGCCTTGAAGATCGCGTCGAGCGACCTGTCGTCAGGCATGTTCGCTCTCCTCACGAGAGTCGGCGCCGGAGGGAGTTCTCTGGGCCGAGGCGTTGAGCCTGATATCCGGCGGCATGGTAGACGCCGTGCCGACACGGGACTACGCGCATCTGCGCACTGTCACGTCCGAACCGGCGGCGGCTTCCCCTCCCGCGATGACCCCTTCGACTTCGACTCGCGGGACAGATCGGGTATGACAGGGGCGGGCGCCTCGCCTGGCAAGTGG
>JALYGD010000288.1 GCA_030777265.1 Actinomycetota bacterium
CGCTGCCCCCTCCGGATGCGGTCGTCTGCCCCTCGCCGTGCGCTGAGGACCCCGGTCACTCCCTCGTGGTGGACATGTCGCAGGCCTCGTCGGCAGGGTTCCGCTACACCGCCGCCGGGGCCTACCAGCGTCTGCAGGACGGCCGCACTCAGCCCGGGACAGCTTCGATCGCAAATCTCGTCGTGCTCGCCACCGAAACGAGCACCAGCGGGTGCTGTGACCCGGCCGGCAACCCCCTGAGTGCCACCCAGGTCGTGGGCTCCGGCCGGGCGCTCGTTCTACGCGACGGCCGGCGCTATGAAGGGAGTTGGTCCAAGCCGTCAGCCGAGCAGCATTTTACGGTCAGCCGTCCCGACGGCAGCTTGCTTCCCCTCAAGCCCGGCCCGACCTGGGTGCTGCTCGCCCCCGCTTCGGCGGTGCCCGCAAGCCCATAGCTGGTGGCGGCGAGATCTCGCCGCGAACCCGACCCGCCGGTACCCTTGGTGATCCGCCTAGCCAGTGAACGCCGATGCCGTCCACGTCCGTGACTCCCACGACCGGCACCTCCCGTGTCAAGCGTGGCCTAGCTGACATGCTCAAGGGTGGCGTCATCATGGACGTCGTCACGCCCGAGCAGGCGCGGGTGGCCGAGCAGTCCGGCGCCGTCGCGGTCATGGCGCTCGAGCGTGTCCCAGCCGACATCCGAGCCCACGGCGGTGTCGCCCGCATGTCCGAGCCGGAGGTGATTGCGGCCATCGAGGAAGCGGTCTCGATTCCGGTCATGGCGAAGGTGCGCATCGGGCACTTCGCCGAGGCTCAGGTTCTCCAAGCGCTGGGGGTCGACTACATCGACGAGTCGGAGGTGCTCACGCCGGCCGACGAGGAGCACCACATCGACAAGTGGGCCTTCGACGTGCCCTTCGTGTGCGGTGCGACGAACCTCGGTGAGGCGCTGCGGCGCATCGCCGAGGGTGCGGCGATGATCCGTTCGAAGGGAGAGGCTGGCACCGGGAACATTGTCGAGGCGGTCCGCCACATCCGCTCCATCACGAGCGAGATCCGGCGCCTCAGCGGCCTGCGGGGCGAGGAGCTGTACGCCGCGGCCAAGCAGCTGCAGGCTCCCGAGCAGCTCACGAGGGAGGTCGCCGAGCTCGGTCGGCTCCCGGTCGTGCTCTTTGTGGCGGGTGGGATCGCCACGCCCGCCGACGCCTCCCTCGTCATGCAGCTCGGCGCCGACGGGGTTTTCGTCGGCTCCGGGATCTTCAAGTCCGCTGACCCCGAGCGGCGCGCCCGAGCCATCGTGGAGGCCACCACGAACTTCGACGACCCCGAGGTCGTCGCGAAGGTGTCCCGCGGGCTCGGGGAAGCCATGTCCGGCCTCGACGTGATGGCGATGTCAGCGGAGGAGCGCCTCGCCGGTCGGGGCTGGTGAGATCGGGCGCAGCGTCTCGAGAGTGGGTGCCGGGCGAACGCCTCGCCGGTCCCAACGACAATGAGCCGGCGCCGCCTGCCGACGCCCCGCGCGTCGGTGTGCTCGCACTTCAGGGCGACGTCGTCGAGCACCTGCGCGCCCTGAGGGCGGCTGGAGCCAGTCCCGTGCGGGTGCGCCGCCCCCGTGACCTCGAAGGGCTCGGCGGCATCGTGATCCCCGGCGGGGAGTCGACCACGATCGGACGCCTGCTCGAGGTATCGGGCCTGCTCGAGCCGCTGCGAGAGCTCATATCGTCAGGCACTCCGGCCTTCGGTACCTGCGCCGGCCTCATCCTGCTCTCCGGTGATCTCGCTCAGGCTCGCGCGCAGCCGTTGCTCGGAGGGCTCGACGTCACGACCCGTCGTAACGCCTTCGGTCGCCAGGTCGACTCGTTCGAGGCCGACCTCGACGTCGCCGTCCTCGGCGGCGGGCCCTTGCGGGCAGTGTTCATTCGGGCCCCCTGGATCGAGCGGGTCGGCGACGACGTCGAGGTACTCGCGGAGGTCGACGGCCACCCCGTGCTCGTCGCGCAGCGTGACGTCCTCGCGGCCGCGTTTCACCCCGAGCTGACCGACGATCCGCGACTTCACCAGGCCTTCGTGGAGCGGGTGCGCGCACGGCGGTCGGCACACTCCTCGGATGAGGGGGTTGGGGGCTAGCGGGCAGCCCCCGGGCCTGCTCCTCCGTCCTCAGTGCGGGCCCTGCACCACATCTCCTGTGGGCGTTGCGGAGCGGTACCCTCGCGGCGTCGAGGACGGCTCGGAGGGGTAATGTCCGGCCACAGCAAGTGGTCAACAATCAAGCGCAGGAAGGGTGCGGCTGACGCGCGACGCGGCCAACTGTTCGCGCGTCTGATCCGGGCCATCGAGATCGCGGCGCGTGAGGGTGGCAGCGACCCCGAGGCGAACCCGACGCTGGCCGACGCCGTCCAGCGGGCGCGCGACAACTCCGTCCCCAAGGACACGATCGAGCGGGCCGTCAAGCGCGGCTCCGGCGCGGTCGAGGGCGCTTACGACGCCGTCCACTACGAGGGGTACGCGCCCGGCGGCGTCGCCGTTCTCATCGAATGCTTCACCGACAACAGAAACCGCACCGCCGCCGACGTGCGTTCCATCTTCACCCGGCACGGCGGCAGTCTCGCCGATCCTGGCTCGGTCTCCTACCTCTTCGACCGTCGCGGTCAGGTCGTCGTGGGCCGCGACGGGGCGACCGAGGACGCGCTGCTCGTGGCCGGACTGGATTCGGGGCTCGATGACGTCGAGGAGCAGGAGGACTACTTCGTTGCCTGGTGCGACCCGTCGGAGGTACGCGAGCTTCGCCGCGCTTTCGAGGCGAAGGGATTGCCCGTCCGGGACGCGAACTCGACCATGGTGCCGTCCGCGACGATTCCCGTCACAGACCCGGCCGTTGCGAGGCGAGTCGTGCGGCTGCTCGACGCTCTCGACGACCACGGCGACGTGCAGGAGTTCTACTCGAACGTCGACATCCCAGACGACCTGATCGAGGAGCTGGCGGAGGAGTAGCACGAGAGCTGGCTGGGTGCTGGCCTGCCCCCTGCTCGCGCTGGCGGCGCTCGTGGTGCTGCCCGTGCCCCCCGACCCGGCCTGCTACACCGGGGCACTCTGATGGAGGCAGGGGGACGCCTTGAACATACATGACGCCCCACCGTCAGACGCAGAAGCGCTCGTGCAGCTCGTCCATGCTCTTGGATGTTTCGATCAGGCTCTGCCGCGACCGCATCGCCGGCACGTGCAACTGGTTCGCGCGACTGTCGAATCCGGGCCGGCAGAGAATCACTTCCTGCTGGTTGCCGAGTCCGACGTCCGAATCGTCGGCTACATCGCCGTGCAGTTGGTTCCTTACCTCATTCATGACGATAAGGAAGGCTACGTAACGGAACTTTTCGTAGCCGAGGACGCTCGCGGCCGCCGAATCGGAACCGCGCTCCTAGAGGTCGCCCGTGAGCGGTGTCTAAAGCGTGGCTGCTTTCGGCTCAGTCTGCTCAATGGGCGCTCTCGAACCTCGTACCAGCGCGGCTTCTATTGCAAGCAGGGCTGACGGAACGGGAAGACTTGGCCGTCTTCATGCGGCATCTACGGGAGCTGACGCACCAACGTCACCGGTGCGACGCAGCGGTAGGCCTCCTCGAGGACTCGGGCGACCTCGTCCCAATCCGGGGCGATGTCGAGGCGCAGCCCGATCCAGCCTCGATGCCCACGTAGGGAGGACGGAAGAAACCCCCGGGTTCAGACCGGATCAGCTCATCTTGCACGCCGACCGTGGATGCGAAACGCGTGTTCGTCCGGTCCGTCGCCCAGGTAGCTCAGGTCGTCCTCGCAATCAACTGTGGCCGCCCAGTTGGGGTAGAGGCGTGGGAACCGCAACGGGTCGGTGAGGCGACTCCAGAGCAAGTCGAAAGGAATGCGGAAGTGGACTGTCGAGACGTGGACATCACGTGATCCGTTCGGGCGCATCTGCCCCTCCCACCACGGTTCCTGAGCGCCAGTCGATGCGACGGTGGGTGGCGGAGGCTCTGCCAGCAACGAGACGGGGTTGGTGACCACGGTCGTCGCCGACCTTCCGGTGCAAGTGCTGAAGCGTGTCGACGGTTCCCGGATCCGACCCGCTCAGCTGCTACCCTGCGGCAGAACAGGTGTTCGACAGGCCCTTTTCTTGGCTGGATTTGCTGACTGGCAAAGCTGTGGGGGAGTTGCGCGTGCTGGGCGTCGATCCTGGGCTGACCCGCTGTGGAATCGCTGTTGTCGACGGACCACCTGGGCGGCCTGTTGCTGTCGCCACCCGTATTGTGCGTACACCACGGGCGCTGCCCCTCGAATGTCGGCTGGTGGCCCTCTCTGACGAGGTGATCGAGACTTTGCGCCTCCACAGCCCGAATGTCGTGGCTTGTGAGCGGGTGCTCTTCTCGGCCAATGTCCGCACCGCAATGGGGGTTGGCCAGGCAGCGGGCGTGGTCCTGCTCGCTGCGGGGCGCGCCGGACTTCCGGTCGCGAGTTACAGCCCGAATGAGGTGAAGCGCGTCATCGCGGGACATGGCGGTGCGGACAAGGGGGCGGTGGCCCGGATGGTCGCTGCGCAGCTGGGCTTGAGGGCGGTTCCGAACTCGCCCGACATCGCCGATGCTCTCGCTGTCGCCCTCTGTCACCTCACCCGCGCCCGGCTCGCTGGGCTCGTGAGGCGGAGCGAGGGAGTCCCCTCGGAGCCGGGAGGGGCCGCAGGTCCGGGCGGGCGGGCAGGGCAAGGTGAGCGACCGTGATCGCGCACCTGCGAGGTCAGCTCGCAACCCGCCGTCAGATGCGGGATGCGGCCGCCGTCGTCGTCGACGTCCACGGGGTCGGCTATCACGTGCTCGTGCCGAACGGTCTTGTCGATCGGCTGCCCGCGGTCAAGGAACCGGTCGAGCTCCACACCTCCCTGCAGGTGCGGGAGGACTCCCTGACGCTCTACGGGTTCGCTGCCGCCGAAGCCCGTGACCTCTTCGAGTTGCTGCTCGGTGCCTCCGGGGTGGGGCCGAAGCTCGCGCTCGCCGCACTCTCGAGCCACTCACCCGAAGGGCTGCTCCGCGCCCTCGCCGACGCTGACCTCGACGCGCTCACCCTCATCCCCGGGGTGGGGCGCAAGCTCGCGGAGCGTCTCGTCCTCGAACTGCGCGACAAGGTCGGGGGCGTGCAACTGGCAGCGCCCGTACCTGGTCAGAGCACGATCGGGGAGGTGCGCCTTGCGCTGCTCGAGCTCGGCTACACGAGCGCCGAGGCGCAGCGGGCGCTCGACGGCCTCGACGCGACCCCGGGCGACGACGCTGCGGAACTGCTCCGTGGCGCGCTCCGTGCGCTCGCGGCACTACGGAGCGGCCCGTGAGCGGCGCTCGGGAGGAGCGGTGCGAGAGTCGCTGTCTTAGGTTTCCTAAGACAGCGACGGCGGTAGTCCAGTGAGCGGCGAGGACGTGCTCGCAAGCAGGGTCCTGCCCGGCGAGGACCGGCTCGACGAGTCCCTCCGACCGAGGCGCCTCGACGACTTCATCGGGCAGCCGCGGGTGAAACGGCAGCTCAGGCTAGTGCTCCGCGGTGCCATCGCGCGCGGCCAACCGGCCGACCACGTCCTGCTCAGCGGCCCGCCCGGACTCGGCAAGACATCCCTGGCAGGCATCGTCGCTGCCCAGCTCGGTGCGCAGCTGCG
>JALYGD010000289.1 GCA_030777265.1 Actinomycetota bacterium
TGAGTGTGTCAAGCCTGATTGGCCCCACCGTGCTCATCTGATCTGGCCCCACCTGGCTGATCTCGCCGGCGGGCCGAAAACCGTCCCGTGTGTGGCCCGTAGAGGCCCTCGGGCGAGCCGTGATGGGTGGAGGGTGCCGGGGAAAGGGGTCGTTCAGGCGGTCTTGCGGCGAGTGCGGGTCCGGGTGGTGCGCAGGCGGTAGCTGTCGGTGCCGGTCTCGAGGATGTGAGCGTTGAAGGTAACCCGGTCGACGATGGCGGCCACCAGGCGAGGATCGGGGATGACCCTGCCCCACTCGCTGAACGGGAGGTTGCTGGCCAATGCGACGCTGGCCTTCTCCTCGCGCTCGGTGAGGATCTGGAACAGCAGCTCGCTGCCCCGGGCGTCTAGCTGGACGTAGCCGAGCTCGTCGAGGCAGAGCAGATCGAGGCGCCCGTAACGGGCCACGATGCGCGACAGGCGCCGTTCGTCGACGGCTTCGGCGAGCTCGTTGACGAGCTGAGCGGCAGTGGCGTAGCGAACGCGGCGTCCTTGTTCGCAGGCAGCGATGCCGAGGCCGATGAGGAGGTGGGACTTGCCCGTGCCGGAGTCACCCAGGAGCACCACCGGTTCACCGGCGTCGAGGTAGGCACCGGTGGCGAGGGTGGCGATGGTGGCGGCGTTGATGGACGGGGCGACGCCCAGGTCGAAGTCGCTGAGGCGTTTCGTGCGGGGGAAGCGGGCTTCGTTGATCCGTCGCTGCCGGCGCCGCTCGATGCGTTCGTCGACCTCGGCGGAGAGGACCTCAGCCAAGAACGCCAGGTAGCTCTGCTGGGTGCGCTGCGCGACCCCAGCGAAACGCTCGGCGTCGGTGCGCACGACGGGAAGGCGAAGCTCGCGGGTGGCGGCTCCGATAGCAGCGACCGCGGCGGTGTCGGTCATGTTGGTCATTGCGCCTCCAGCAGCTCGTCGTAGTCAACGATGGACGGGGCGGGCCGGTCGAAGCGGCTGAGTCCCTCCCCGATCGGCACAAGCGTGGCCACGGCGGCCTCCTCGGCGCGTCGGGCTTCGATGGCAATCACGGCGGCGTCGATGGACCCCGCGCTGAGCGCCCGAGCGATCCCGGCGACGAGTGCGTCAGCGGGAATGGCCCGATGCAACAAGAGCACCTCGATCAGGGCCCGGGTGCCGTCGCGGTCGCCGAGCCGGCGACGGGCCTCGGCCCAGAACCGCTCATGCACCGGCCCGAAGACACCGCCAGCCCGGGCCCTTGCCAGGGCGGTGGCGCCCGGGAAGGCGCCGGTCTTGATGGCCAGTACCTCCAGATAGTGATCCAGGGCCAGGACCTCGTCACCCTTGAGACCCCGGGCGTGGCGGGCCAGGACCAACGACCCATCGAGGATCTCGATCGTCTCCGCGCCGACTCGGACATCGAGGCGCTTGCCCACATGGGCGGCGGGAACCGAATACAAACAACCGCGCACCGAGACCCGACTCTTGCGGTCCACGCGGTGAGCGCCCACGACGCTGACGTCGAAGGGCTCGGCCGGCAACGGGCGCAACGTGTCGGCCTCGAGGGAGAAGTGCTCGGCCACGGTGATGCGCCGCTGGGCGATGAATCGGTCGTCATCACGGGCGGCGCCGGCAGAGAGGAGCTCGTTGAGCTCAGCCATCGAGTCCACGTGGGGGACGGGCACGAGGTGGCGGCGGCGGAACCGACCGACCTCGCCCTCCACACCGCCCTTCTCATGACTTCCCTTGATCCCCGGCTGACAGAAGAAGCTGTCGAAGCCGTAGTGCGACCGCAGGGCGATGAACCGGTCGGACTCGATGCGGTCTCGGCCCTTCAACACCCGCTCGACCGCCGCCTTCAAGTTGTCGTAGCGGATGCGCCTCGGGACGCCGCCGAAGTGCTCGAAGGCCCGGACGTGGCCGTCCAGGAACACTTCCTGGGCCTCGTTGAGATAGGCCCGCGGGTAGCTCCGCCCCGATGCCGACAGCCGCATGATGAACATCGACACCTCGACCAACACGCCGGCCAGGTAGACCCCGGCGGTCCCGAAGTCAACCTCGGCTTCCTCACCCAAGGGATGGTGCTGGGGAACCATCACCTCCATGAGCGGCACGTCCATGCGCCGGCGGACCTCGGCCACGTAGCGGCGCACCGTCGACTCGCCCACTGCGGCGCCGTGCTCTTCGACCAGGCGCTGCCACACCCGCCTCGCCGTGTGCCGCTGCTTGCGCGGTGCGGCGCGGTCCGCTTCCAACCACCCGTCGATCGTCGGTTTCCATCGGTCCAGCACCGGCGCCGGCCGCTCGGGCACCCTGCGATCGGGTGGCACCGCCGAGGTCAACGCCTGGCGCACATCACGGCGGTGGACGTGGAACCGCCGGGCGAGCTCGCGCACCGACAGCCCGTCGCGCTCATGGGACCTGCGGATCTGTTCGTACAGCTTCACCTTCGACCTCTTGGGCATGGCCCACGATCGACGGCGGACACGACCCACTAGCGGACCCCCACAGGTGGGGCCAAATCAGATGAGCACTACCCGCCCAAGTGGGGCCAGATCAGGAGAGCACACCCACCCCATATTGAGGGGACCCCGTTGAGTGGTCAGGTGGACCACTATCCGGGGCCCGTGTCATCTAGCGCGCAACCGGATCACTGCCGCCCGTCTTGGCACGAGCGTAGCGGTAAGTAAATGTTCCTCGCCCGCCCAGTGCACGCCAGGTTTGAGACACGTCTCCTGCGGTTGGGAACCAAGCTCGCTTCGATGGAGACGCCAGGATACCTACTGGTGTTGCCGAGCAAAGACCCGCCGCTAAGGCATCGCTCCCTGCGCTTCGGATTCAGCTGGGCCGCCCGCCAACCTTGCCGCCGCGCCTTCCACTGCGGCACCACCGAAGTAGAAAGCTACTATCGCGGTCACCACTCCTGACAACGAGTCAAAGAGGTCTTCTGCTACAGTCTGGTCATCCTGCTTTTCCCCGTCGGAATCATCGCCAGCTTCGGGGGCATCAGTTCCTGTTCCTCCTTCTGCCCTACTCGGAAGTGTCGCGGGTTCCTTTGTCCCATACTCGCCTCGTACTAATCCCTGCAGCTGTGGGGAGAACGCGACCAAACCGAAGATGCAGAGATACACCATAAGAAACGACGCGGTGATGGCGGCCCGCATGCGGCCAGAACCGTCAGTCGCAAACTCCTTGAAGAATCCGACGAAGGTAACGACAGAAATAATACCTACTGCTCCACCAAATATCTGGGCTACATAGCCAACCCTAGTTGCCCATGCGATTGCAAGTACCAAAACTGTAACGTCTATAAGACCGACCACTACGGCTATGCTCAAGAAGCCCCGCCATGGCTTTTGCGGTGTCACCAATAGCCTCCTCGGTCAAGCCGGTCCCACAAGGGTTCCACATCGCCCTGCTGTCGTCCAGCGATCGGCCGCCCCACTTCGGCACCACTGGCGCGCACCGTAATCGGCCAACGACCCCTCCCCGACCTAGGCCTCCGGCCGTTGATCACGCCTCTCGGCGGAACAACTGTGGCGGCCTTGCCGCGTAGTGGTCCTCAATGCGGCGATGCCATTCCTGGTGGCAGTCCCGGCATAGTATCGCCGTCGGCCAGACCGCCGCCTCGCTACCGAAGATTGCGGTAGGCGCCCAATGATGCGTCTCCGTGCCGAACGCCCCGCACACCTGGCATGGCGGGTTGTCGAGCCGTAGATCGGTTCCCACCGGGAGCACGGTGACGTCGATGTTCTCGGCGGGGTGGAACCGGCCACCTTCTAGGTTCGCGTTGCAACTGCGACATCCGGAGTAGACGTGCATGGCGCCGTTCCTCGCGACGAGCGCCAGAAGCTCACTTCCTTGGTCGTGTTTGCACGCTGTCTTCTGTTTCTCCTTGGCGATCTGCTCCGCCCGTTGTGCCCGCAGCCGGTCCAGTCGCTGCTGGATGTGTTCGGGAACCTGATCGGGCACGCGGACCAGCAAACCATGCCAGACAACCTCCCGCACCTCACCCCCTTGAGGCGTTTACCTGCACCAGTTCGGCACCAGGGCAGCGCTCGGTATCGACGCCTCGGGGCCGGCGTGTCTCAGCCATGACTCCAGGCCTGCCTCATCCCCGTAGTGCTGGCGGCCGTCTGCTTGTGAACCGATCTGGTTTGCCAGACGTCACCGACTGGACGGTGTCCGAACCCTCCAAAGCGTCAGCACTTCTCCCAAGCACATGATGCGATGCCTGTTTGGGGGTTGCTTGGGCTGGTGCCCGTCATGCACGATTGCCATACGGACCCCTTCCCGGAGGATGCGATAGTGGAGTCTGCGATGAGGGCTGATCTCGTGCTCGAGGGAGGAGGCGTCAAGGGCATTGGGCTGGTAGGGGCCCTCAGCGTCCTTGAGGAACGGGGCTATCGCATCGAGCGGGTGGCCGGCACGTCGGCGGGTGCCATCGTGGGTGCATTGGTAGCGGCGCAGTATTCGGCGGCAGAACTCAAGTCATTGATGGAGACGCTCGACTACACCCGCTTCCGTGATACCGGACTCCTCGACCGCGTGCCCGTTGTGGGTAAGATGCTCTCCCTGCTGGTGGAAAAGGGGATGTACGAGGGCAACTATCTCAAGTCCTGGCTGCACGAACGCCTTGTTGACAAGGGTGTCCGGACCTTCGGGGATTTGAAGCGGAACGACCCCGGAAGTTCCCTACCCGCCGCTCACCAGTACGCCTTGGTAGTGATCGCATCCGATATATCGCGGGGTCGACTTTGCCGCCTCCCCTGGGATTATCACCTCTATGACACCCCAGGTGGTGCCGACGGCACTGCCGTCGTGGACGCGGTACGGGCGTCGACGTCCATTCCGTTCTTCTACGAGCCCGTCAACCTGCCGGCACGGGGCGGCGAGAAATCGTGGCTCGTCGACGGAGGGATGTTGTCGAACTTCCCGGTCAACACGTTCGACCGTCGTTCCGGGGAACGACCCCGCTGGCCGACCTTCGGAATCAAGCTGTCGGCCCGGCCGCTAGAACCGCAAGGTGTCGCCCACCGGGTGCAGGGTGCGTTGAGCATGGTTCAGGCCATGGTGGCCACGATGACCGGGTTTCACGACCAGATCCACCTCGACGATCCGGCCACGCTTGACCGGACCATCTTCGTCGACACCACCGGGGTGCGGGGTACCGACTTCGACATCGACCGGGCGACCCAGCAATGGCTGTTCGACAACGGCCGACGAGCCGCTGAGCAGTTCTTTGCTGGCAACGAAGAGCATCCGGCCTGGGACTGGGAGTCCTATCTCTCCGCCCACCGGCTGGCGGCCCCAAGGTCTTCCGACGGGCCTTCCCCAGAAGGTGATCCCGATTCCGCACGTCGACCGTGATGAGAGGGTGAGGGATATTGTTCATGCAAACGGCGGGATGTCCTGAGCGGCGAGTGGCCGGCCCGGCTTCGATTGGTCCACCGACGTGCTGGGCGAGGCCGGCGCCGAAGAGGGGGGCGGGTACGAATGAGTCCGCAGCCCGCAGCCCGCAATGCACTCGTGTAACTGTGTGGGGCATGGTCGGGTTACGGGTCCCGTTGACGCGCCGTCCGTCCTTCGGTCTCTTGCCGCCCGAATACGGCACGAAGGCGACGCGCGATATCGCTCTGAACCGCTCGCACTGTTCGCCGTGCTTTCAGGTAAGCAGCAAGATGAGCAGGATGATCAGCAGGATTCCGCCAAGCCCAATGCCGGGCGTTCGGTACGATCCCCCGCCGTATCCGAAGGCACCCAGAAGGACGAGGACGAGCAGCACGACCAGGACGATCTCAACGAGGCCCACGGAAGCTGCTGTTCCCAAACGCGCTCTCGCCGAATCCTGCTACGACTTGTGTCTCGTGAGTGCCGGGGGGTGAGCTGAACGCTGGCGACCGGCCGAGTACGGCACAAGCGGGCGCGCCCCGAACGCTCTGCAGCACCCGACCACGAGGGTGTGTCCTTCGGTCCCCGGTCCAGTCGGGCCGGGCCTACCGAAGGAGGTCACCATGTCCACGACCACCTGTACCGCCGTCGTCCTCGCCGAGGATCCCGCCGATCGGACCGAGGCGATGGCCGTCGGAGGGTTCTTGGCCGGATACGCCGGCGCCACCCGCACCGCTACGCCACCGACCTACGCATCTTCGCCACGTGGTGCCGCCAAGCCGATCTCGGCCTGCTCACGGTCAGGCGGTCTCACCTCGAGCTGTTCGGGCGGTGCATGGAAGAGACCGGCCGCATGCGATCCACCGTCGCCCGCCGGCTCTCCACCCTGGCCAGCTTCTACCGCTACTGCGAGCAGGAACAGCTGGTCGATCGCAATCCGGCCCTCAACGTGCGCCGCCCCAAGGTCGACTACGAATCCCGAACACTTGGCCTGGACCGCAACGAGCTCGGTGCCTTCCTCGTCTAGGCCGGCCTGGGCACGCCTCGAGACCACGCCTTGGCCTCGCTGCTGGCGCTGAACGGCCTGCGGATCTCCGAAGCCCTCGGTGCCGACGTCGAGGACCTCGACTTCGAGCGGGGGCACCGCACGCTGAAGATCCTCCGCAAAGGCGGCAAGCGGGCGATCATCCCGCTGGCGCCCCGCACTTCCCGAGTGCTCGACCTGTATCTCGACGAGCGGAAGACCGGGCCGATCTTCCTCGGGGCCAAGGGCGGGCGGATGGACCGCTACGCCGCCGACCGCATGGTCAAGCGGCTGGCCCGGCGGGCAGGGATCACCAAGCGGATCAGCCCCCACAGCTTGCGCCACTCGTTCATCACCGCAGCCCTCGA
>JALYGD010000290.1 GCA_030777265.1 Actinomycetota bacterium
GAGGCAGGAAGGCCCCCCAGGCCCGCCGCTGCTGCGGCGGATAGGCGCGGGGAGGCGCGACCACGAGCAGGGTCTCGGCAACAGGGTCCCGCCCGCCCGCGCCTCCGGCGCCCCGGTCGCCGTCGAGTTCGACCACGAGACGGTGGTACCCGTAAGGCAGGTCACCGACGAGCAGTTCGAGTCCGAGATAGGGGGTCCCGGCGACGTCCGCCTGCTCGGTGCGTCGAAGGGCCTCGAGGTCCTGGGTCCAGGTGTGCGGTTCGCCGCCCTCGAGAGTGAGATGGCACGTGAGGCGCCGTCCGGCGCTGCGCAGTGGCAGACGGAGGCTGACAGGGATCGAGGAGCGCTCGAAGCTGGCTACTACCGGCTCGAGCATGCGCCCCCACAGCTCCTGGCACCGGAGGTGGACGGCGTCGGGCACGTCGTCGGGACCCTCGACCGGCGCGCCCAGCGCCCGCAGTGCCGCGAGCAGCGAAGTGGCGCTCGCCTGTCGCACCCGGTCGAAGACGTCACGGTACGAGGTCTGTACCCCGTAGAGGGCGGCCAGTTCGACGAGGTCGCGGTGTGGCTCGTCCGCCATCAAGGCTCCTCGCCGATGAGTTGCAGGACGCCTTGCAGGGGGATACGCACCCAGGTCGGACGGTTGTTCAGCTCGTAGCCGAGCTCGTAGATCGCCTTCTCGAGCAGGTAGACGTCGAGCAGGAGGCGCAGCACCTCCGGGTCACGAGGCACCAGGGACACAGGACCGAGTGCATCGAGGTAGGCGCGTAGGAAGGTGGCGCTCACCCACGTCCCCCAGTAGCGGGTCCAGCGTTCGAGCTCAGCGGCGTGCTCTCCAGCGCTGACAAGTCCGCGCTCGATCTGCTCGAACAGTCCCGCGTAGGCGGCGTAGTCGAAGGATCGGAGCATACCCGCGACGTCACGCAGCACTGACCGCTTCAGCCTTCGCTCCCCCAGCGAGCGGGCCGGCTCACCCTCGAAGTCGATGACGACGAAGTCGCGGCCCGTATTGAGCACCTGGCCGAGGTGATAGTCACCGTGGATTCGGATCCGGGAAGAGAAGATCTTCGCGGTCACGAGCTCCTGGAAGCGCTCCACCACGAAGTCCTCGCGCTTGAGCAGCCGCTCGGCATCCGAGCGCTCCCCCTCCCCCAGGACGCGGAGCCGTCGGCGCATGAGTTGGAAGCTCCGACGTGCGAGCGTCCGCATCGATTGGTAGAGCGAGCGTTGGTAGAGGGTCGTGAAGGGCTCTGGCGTGAAAGCCGGGTCCTCCCGGTTCGAGGCGAGCGCTAAGTGCATCTCGGCCGTGCGCCGACCGAGCAGCTCCGCTGACGACAGGTACGGGCCTATGAAGTCCTCCGCCTCGACAGGGACGTCGAGCCGCGCCAGGTCCACGAGCGACCTTGCAGGGATGCGCAGCCGCTCCTCGACGTGGGCGGCCCTCTCCGACATCGCGCGCTCGTAGTAGCGTCCGAGCCCGTCGAGGGTGTAGGACCACGCGTCGCCCTCGTTGGGGACGAAGCCCTGAAGGATCGCGACGGTCAGGGCCTCCCCGCCGCGGGCGGGCCGGAACTCGATGGAGCCCGCGACCGGGGGGATGTACCGGAAGTCCGAGCGCTCAGTAAGGAACCTGCCGATCTCGAGATCGGGATTCACGCCCTCCTGCAGGCGCCGGAACAGCTTGAGAACGAAGCGGTTGCCGTACGCAACGGACGTGTTCGACTGCTCGGCCCGCATGACGGACGCTTCGAGCGGTGTCTCGCCGCGCAACTCCCGGAACGCCCGGCTCGGCCGGGCCTGCAGCTCTCCGGTCGGGACACCGACCCGCCGGCGTCTCGCCACGAACTCGAGCAGGCCGGCTGCGAACTCGCGCTTCCACAGGGCGTCGAAAAGCACTCCGCTGTCGGCACGGCCGTCGGGGTCTTCCGCGTGCAGACGTGCGAGCACGGCCGAAGGGATGTCCTGGATGACGCGCTCGGCGTACTGCTCCTCGGCAAATGCGACCGGCAGTACGTACCGCTCCTCTTCCCCGTCGCGATACGTGACCTGGACGAGGAGCACGTAGCACGTGTCGCCGTCGACGGGAATCGGGATGGACTCGACGACCGACACCTGCTGCATGTTGCGGGCCTTGCCACCGAACCAGCGTCGGGTCCGGAGGATCTCGGGAAGCACACGCTCGAACGCCGCGGTGTCGCGACCAGTGAGAACCGCCTGCCAGCGCGTGGTTGTGACGAGCTCAGGGTAGGCGGCCGCAGCGACGGCCGGAGCGCGCGCCACCTCGTCCTCGGGAGCGCGATAGCCGAGGGTGAGCTCCTCCCGCACGTGCTCCACGGCGAACCAGTAGAAGGCATGCGGGCCGAGGGTGAGGAAGTAGGGCAGGTCCCCGATCGGAGGGAAGGCCGTGCGGCCGAACAGCTCGACCGGTGTGAGCCCCTTGTACGCCGACAGGTCGAGCTCGACAGCCTGGACGAATCGGGAGAGGTTGGCGACGACGAGGACCCGTTCCTCGTCTCCCGCGTGTCTTCCACTCCCTGGCTGGAGCTCCCGAACGAAAGCCAACACCTTCGGGTTGTCGGGGTAGAGGAAGGTGATCGAGCCGCGCCCGAAGACACGATGCTGCTTGCGCAGCGCGATCATCCGCTTCATCCACCACAGCAGCGACGACGGGTTGTTCTGCTGCGCCTCAACGTTGACGGTCTCGAAGTGGTACTCCGGGTCGATGATGACCGGCAGGAAGAGCCGCTGAGGATTGGCGCGCGAGAATCCGGCGTTGCGGTCGGCGCTCCACTGCATCGGGGTTCGAACGCCGTTGCGGTCACCGAGGAAGATGTTGTCACCCATGCCTATCTCGTCGCCGTAGTAGATGACCGGCATCCCGGGCATGGAGAAGAGCAGCCCGTTCATGAGCTCGATGAGCCTGCGGCTGTTGCCCAGCAGCGGGGCCAGGCGACGGCGGATGCCGACGTTGAGACGCGAACGCGCCTCGTGCGCGTATGTGCGATACATGTAGTCGCGTTCCTCGTCGGTGACCATCTCGAGCGTCAGCTCGTCGTGGTTGCGGAGGAACACCGCCCATTGGCACCCTTCGGGGATCGCCGGGGTCTGTTGGAGGATGTCGATGATCGGGAAGCGGTCCTCCATCCTCGCGGCCATGAACAACCGCGGCATGAGCGGAAAATGGAACGCCATGTGGCACTCGTCGCCGTCGCCGAAGTAGGCGGCGGCGTCCTCAGGCCATTGGTTCGCCTCTGCGAGGAACATCCGATTCGAGTAGTGCTTGTCGAGGTGGGCGCGCAGCTGCTTCAGGGCGGCGTGGGTCTCGGGCAGATTCTCGCAGCTCGTCCCCTCACGCTCATAGATGTAGGGGATCGCGTCGAGGCGCATGCCGTCCACGCCGAGATCGAGCCAGTAGCCGAGAACCCGCTCGATCGCGTCCATCACGGCGGGATTGTCGAAGTTCAGGTCGGGTTGGTGGGAGTAGAAGCGGTGCCAGTAGTAGGCCTCGGCCCCGGGGTGCCAGGTCCAGTTCGAGTGCTCGAAGTCCTGGAAGATGATGCGAGCTTCCTGCCACTTGTCCGGCGTCCCACTCCAGACGTAGAAGTTGCGGTGCTTTGACCCCGGCTTGGCCCGGACCGCCCGTTTGAACCACGGATGTTCATCAGAGGTGTGGTTGATGACGAGCTCGGTTATGACCCTCAACCCTCGCCGGTGCGCTTCGCTCAGAAATGTGCGGAAATGTCGAGTGGTCCCGTAGCTGGGATGAACTCCGGTGTAGTCGGCGATGTCGTAGCCGTCGTCCCGCAGGGGTGAGGGGTAGAACGGCAGCAGCCACAGTGCGGTGACCCCCAGGTCCTGCAGGTAGTCCAGCTTCTCGGTGAGTCCGCGGAAGTCGCCGATGCCGTCCCCGTCGCTGTCGTGGAAGGCCCGGACGTGCACCTCATAGGTGATCGCGTCCTGGTACCAGAGCGGATCGTCAGCGAGCGGTTCGGCGGGTTGAGCCATCGGCGCCTCTCAAGGGCTGGCAGCGGTCGCGGTGGCCGCGTTCAGCGGTAGTGGGCGAAGTCCTGCTCCGAGCGTTCGTGGGTGCGGACCTCGAACACGTGGGCAGGGGTGATGCTGGGGTTGAGCGCGACGTAGTTCGCCGAGCCTTCCCAGCGGTAGCGGGCGTCGGTGATGAGGTCGTGCACGACGAACGCCTGGCCCACCTCGAGCCCGAGGTCGTGGAGGTCGAGGTGCACCCAGCCCGACTGGCTCCAGTTCGGATCGAGGTTCACGGCGCACAGGATGACGTTCGAGTGGTCCTCCGTCGCCTTCGAGTAGCACAGGAGTTGAGGGTTGTCGACGTTGTGGAAGTGAAGGCTGCGGTCGCTGTGCAGCGCCGGGTTCTCACGGCGGATCCGGTTGACGCGGGCAATGAGGTCACGGAGCGAGTCGGGTTGGGCGAGATCCCAGTGACGGAGCTGGTACTTCTCGGAGTGGAGGTACTCCTCTGACCCCGGACGCAGCCCGACGTGCTCACAGAGCTCGAAGGCCGGACCGTAGATGCCGTAGTTCGCGGCGAGGGTGGCGGCGAGAATGAACCGCATGACGAACGCGGGCCGTTCTCCCTGCTGGAGGAACTCGGTGAGGATGTCTGGGGTGTTCGGCCAGGCGTTCGCACGGAAGAAGTCGATGGCCTCCGTCTGGGTCAGCTCGGTGAAGTAGTCCTGTAACCCGGCCTTGTCGTTGCGCCAGGCGAAGTAGGTGTAGGACTGGGTGAATCCGAGCTTGGCCAGCTGGTACATCACCTTCGGCCGTGTGAAAGCCTCGGAGAGGAAGATGACCTCTGGCAGCTCCCGTTTGATCTCGCCGATCACCCACTCCCAGAAGGGGAACGGCTTCGTGTGGGGGTTGTCGACCCGGAAGATGCTCACGCCGACGTCGATCCAGAATTCGAAGACGCTCTTCAGCTCCTCCCACAGCTCCCGCCAGTTCTCCGACTCGAAGTCGAACGGGTAGATGTCCTGATACTTCTTGGGCGGGTTCTCGGCGTATTGAATGCTCCCGTCGGGGCGGTGGCGGAACCACTCGGGATGCTCGCGGACGTAGGGATGATCCGGTGAGCACTGGAAGGCGATGTCGAGCGCCAGTTCGACGCCGTAGTCGCGGCAGCGGGCCGCGAGCCGGGCGACGTCCTCCACTGTGCCGAGCTGGGGGTGGGTTGCCTTGTGGCCGCCGTCGCGGGAACCGATCGCCCACGGGCTGCCGGTGTCGTCGGGTGCCGCCACGGGGACGTTGTTGCGGCCCTTGCGGGCGCTCTCACCGATGGGGTGGACGGGTGGCAGGTAGAGCACGTCGAATCCGAGTGCCGCGACGTAGGGCAGCATGCGATTCTCGACATCTTCGAGCGTGCCGTGACGGCCGGGGTCTGGTGAGGCGGAGCGTGGGAACAGCTCGTACCAGGCGCTGCAGCGAGCACGCTCCCGGTCGACGATGACCCCGAGGCTGCGGGCATAAGTGGCAGCGAACCGGCGGGGCCCGTGGCGCCGCATCAGGAGCCGCAGCTCTTCGCCTACCGCGAGCGCTGAGCGTTCCGGCTGTGACGCCCCGCCCCGCAGCGCCTTCGCATACGCCTCGAGCCGATCCGCATCCGGCCCCGTGGCGAGATCCACAGCCTCCTCGACGAGCTCGACCCCGATCAGCAGGTCAACCGCGACGTCTTGATTGGCGGCGATGCGCTTGGAGAGGTCATGTGACCACGTCTTGAAGCGGTCCACCCACCCGCGGACGGTGTAGTCGTAGCGGCCGATCTCAGAGACGGTGAACGAGGCCGTCCAGCGGTCGTTGCCCAGGAACGACATGGGTACCTCGTGCCAGTCGCCGGCCGGCAGGCCGTCACGGTCGAGCCGGCGCCACAGCACCTCACAAGAGATGTCATCATGCCCGTCGGTGAACACGTCCGCCGCCACCCCGACCCGCTCCCCGACGACCCGCTTGATCGGCCATCGGCCGCCGTCGATCTCCGGGGTGACGCCGCGGATCACGACACGGCTCCGCCCGTCCTGGGGCGAGCGATCGACCCCCTTTGGGAAGGTCTCCTCCCTCGTCCCCGCAGGGGCGGTGGGGCTCACGATGCCACCTCCCGTCGCCGTCTTAGGTGACCTAAGACGGCTCCTCTCGCGTCGCTCCTGCGGAGCGCCGCTCACAAGCACACCTTCCCGTCGACGACGTCTGGGGGCGCAGACGTCCCCACTGTATGCAACCTCTACGCAGCGGCAGGTGGACGTCCGCCCGCCTGGACCGTGGTCCGCCGGGCCGAGGGACGGGCCCCACCTTGATCTGAGGCTGCTCCAGCGGCAGGACGTCATGCGCCATCGTCCGGCGGCGCGAGCAGCGGCGTCGGCGAACAGTCGCATCGGGGCACCGGTCGGACGACTCTTACCGCCCCCACAGCCCACAGAGCGTGACGACGGCGTCGGCAGGCAAGGTGAGGACGACCTCGCGCTCGTAGAGGTGGAGGTTGAGGTAGGTGGAGGTGTGGAAGAGGCGGACCAGGAAGCCGATGCGCGAGGTGGTGTCGTCCTCGTCGCGGAGGAAGACCCCCACGCTGTCCGCGGTCGTGTGCAGCGGGAGCGCCACCGGGACCGGGACGCGGAGCACGATCTCGGAGGGCTCGGCCTTCGGTTCGAAGCGCAGACAGCCGGGGTCTGCCGCGATCGGCCCCAGCCCGCCCTGGACCTGAGACTGTAGGCCCAGGCCCGTCCCCATGGCGACGGGACCGCCGCCCTGGGGGCCGAGCGGCAGCAGTGGCGTGCGGCTGGTGCTGACCTTGAGGATGGTGAGAGCGAGGAGTTCCCAGTCCCGGCTGACATCCTCGCCGGTGGGCAGCTTGCCCTGCTGCTGCATTTCCCACAGCTCGCTGTAGGCGAGGTGGGGAGCCAGCAACACCGGCTCGGGCA
>JALYGD010000291.1 GCA_030777265.1 Actinomycetota bacterium
AGCACCAGCCGTTGCTCGAGACCCATCCCGGCGAGGCGGTGAAGACCAACGTGTGGGGCACGCTGGCCGTCCTCGAGGCCGCAGCGGCGACCGGGGTCAGCCGCTTCGTCAACATCTCCACCGACAAGGCGGCCGACCCCTGCAGCGTGCTGGGCTACTCCAAGCGCATCGCCGAGCGGCTCACCGCCTACGTGGCCTCCCAGACGGAGGGCACCTACCTGAGCGTGCGCTTCGGCAACGTCTTGGGGAGCCGGGGCTCGATGCTCGGGACGTTCCACGCTCAGATCGAGGCCGGCGGTCCGATCACCGTCACCCACCCCGAGGTGAGTCGCTACTTCATGACGGTGGAGGAAGCGGTGCAGCTGGTGATCCAGGCCGGCGCCATCGGCGGGGACGGGGAGGCGCTGGTGCTCGACATGGGCCAGCCGGTGGTGATCGCCGACGTGGCCCGGCGTCTGGCCGAGCTGGCCGAGCGCCCGGTCGACATCGTCTTCACCGGCCTGCGGCCGGGGGAGAAGCTCCACGAGGTGCTGCTCGGCGACGACGAGCCCGACGATCGCCCCGTCCACCCCCTGGTCTCCCATGTGAGGGTCCCCCCCCTGCACCCCGACGACGCCTACCGCCTGGAACCCACCAAGCCGGCTCCCGAGGTCGTCGGCCAGCTCCGTGGGCTCTGTGTCGCGGCGGTGGTTTCCAGCGGGGGGCAGCGCTGAGCGAGCCCCGCCCGGGTGGCTGATCCTCAGCTGCTCATCCGTCGGGTGACGTCCGGGGACGAGGCGGCGGTGCTGTCCCTGCTAAGTGCCTCCCTAGGCTGGGGCGGCGACGAGCGGTTCGCGTCGTTCTTCACCTGGAAGCACAAGGAGAACCCGTTCGGGACCTCGCCGGGTTGGGTGGCGGTCGACGGTGGGAACATCGTCGGCTTCCGGACCTTCCTGCGCTGGGAGCTGGAAGGGCCGGACGGGGTGGTGCGGGCCGTGCGTGCGGTCGACACCGCCACCCACCCCGACCACCAGCGCCGGGGCATCTTCTCGCGGCTCACCCGCCGGGCCCTCGACGAGCTCACCGCCGAGGGGGTCGGGCTGGTTTTCAACACTCCCAACGACCGGAGCGGTCCCGGTTACCTCAAGCTGGGCTGGGTCGGGCTCGGCAGGATCACCGTGGCGGCGCGGCCTACCGCGCCGTCGTCGCTGCTACGCCTGATCGGCGCGAGGGGTGCGGCGGAGCGGTGGTCCATGCCTGTCGACGCCGGACTCGACCCGACCGGCATCATGTCGGACCCGGCGCTGGGCGACCTCCTCGCATCGCAACCAACCGTCACGGGCCTGCGCACCCGTCGGACTCCAGGGTTCCTGGCGTGGCGTTACGGCTTCCATCCCCTGCGCTACCGACTCGTGCTGGCCGGCGGCGACATCGGTGACGGGTTCGCCGTCTTCCGTGTCCGGCGGCGCGGACGAGCGGTGGAGGCATCGGTGACCGATGTTCTCGTCCCCGGCGCCGACCCGAAACTGCGGCGCACGGCACTACGCCGGGTGGCGTCCATACCGGGCGTCGACCACGTCCTCACCCTGAGCGAAGGGGATGCCTGGCGGACGGGCTTCGTGCCGGTGCCTGGGCAAGGGCCCAACCTGGTGGCCCGCCCGCTGGCCGGTACCACCGTGTTGCCCCGGTCCGGGTGGAACCTCACGCTCGGCGACGTCGAGCTGTTCTAATCGACGGGCGCGTTCAGGCGCGGGCCGATCGTCGCTGCCGTAGTTCGTCGTACACCGCCAAAGTGGTGGCGATGACCTGCTCCTGATCGAACTCCCGGCTGGCTTTCGCCACCGCTGCCTCACCCATGGACCGTCGACGATCGGCGTCGTCCACCAACGAGGAGATCGCCGTCGCCAGGGCGGTGGCGTCCCGAGGCGCCACTAGAAGACCGGTGTCCCCCTCGGCTACCACCTGGCGACAGCCCCGGATGTCGGTGGCGATCACGGGGAGGCCGACGGCGGCGGCTTCCATCGCCGAGCGGGGGAAGCCCTCCCGGTGCGAAGCGAGGATGTAGAGGTCCATGGCCGCATAGAGCTCGGTCATGTCGTCTCGCATGCCGAGGAAGACCATGCCGCTGTCTCGGGCTGCCCTTTCCAGGTCGGCTTGGGCCAACCCGTCGTCCTTGTGAGGGTCGAGGGGCCCGATCACCACGAAGCGGGCGTGGGGATGCCGGCGACGGACGATCGACGCCGCTGTGAACAGCTCCCGGTAGCCCTTCTCCCAAACGAGGCGCCCCACAGCCCCGCAGAGCACATCGTCGGGCCCTACGCCGAGCTCACGTCGGGTCTCGTCCCGCACCCGCTGGTCGACCCGTCGGCGATCGAACCGGTCGAGGTCGACGCCGTTGCCCAGCAGCCGGAGCTTCGCCCTCGGCACACCGAGTTGGGCGAGGGTCTCGACGTCCTCGGGGTTCTGGACCAGCTCGGCGTGGGAGCACATGGCGGCGACGCGCTCCAGGCCGTAGATCAACGCACGCTTTTGCCAGCGGTCCTCGGGAAGTGCGTACAGCCCGTGCACGGTGTTGACGATGGAAGGGACACCGGCGGCCTTCGCCGCCAGCCGGCCGTAGACGCCCGGCTTCGGGTTGTGGGTGTGGACGATGTCGGGCTGAAGGTGACGGAACAACGAGCGAAGCTCGGCCATGGCCAGGACGTCCTGGGCAGGGGCGTTCGAACGGGTGGCGTGGGCAAGGGCTCGATGGGCAATCCCCGCCTCGCGTAGCTGGGCCACGAACGGCCCAGGGGCGGAGATCCCCAACACCTCAAAGCCCGCCTCGGCGAACGCCTCCAGCTGCGGCCCCAGCAGCAGCGCCAGGCTCATGTCGGTGGTGGTGACGTGGACGAGCCTCGGGCGGGCGCCCATACGTCAGCGGATGTCGCGAACCAGCACGAACGCCTCGGCTGCCGCCACACCCACGGTGCTCCCCCGGCGCGCTGCCAACGCCTCCAGGGCCCCAATCGAGCGTTCGTGGGGGAAGTCCTTGAGCTGCGAGGCGTACTGGCGCATGGCGGCCAACTTCGTCTCAAGGTGGGCGGTGATGTCGACGAACACATTCGGCACGAAGTTGGGGGTAACGTACGGGGCGTTCCAGTTGGTCTCGGAAAGGGTCTCGTACGCGTAGATCGACCTCGGTGACCACGCCGAACCCGGACGGCTGCACACCATCGCCGACGTAAACACGAGTTGGTGGTCGGTGTGCATGTCACCGTTGAACGGGATGAACACCACCTCGGGGCGACCTTCGGCGAAGACCTCGCCCAACCCGGCGTTGAGCTCGCTGTGCGGGACCGAGTCGAGACCGGCGGCGGGGAACGAAAGGAACCTCGAGCGAGACGCGCCCAGCGTCCGCTGAGCGGCGCGCGCCTCCCGCCGTCCGGTCACCAGGACATCCTCGGTGTACAGAGGCGGGCTGGCCTTGGTGACGATCACCACCTCCACCCACGCGCCCTCGGCTGCCAGCTTCGCGATCGTGCCACCGACACCGAGCACCTCGTCGTCGGGGTGGGGGGCGATGACCAGGACCCGCTGGCTCACGTCGAGACGCTGGTCGCCGTTGCCGCACGCTCCTCGGCCTCGTGGCTCCTAGCCTGGGCGATGGCCTCGGGCCGAGGGCGCTCGCCGAGCAGGATGACCGAGAGGGTCAAGAGGAGAATGCGAAGGTCGAGCCACGGAGACCAGTGGTCGACGTACCAGACGTCGAGCACGATTCGGTCATCCCAGCTGACGGTGGGGCCGCCGTTCACCTGGCCCCAGCCGGTCATGCCCGGGCGGACAAGGAGGCGCCGTCGCTGGTAACCGTCGTAGGTGGCCGCCGACTCACGCAAGGCCGGGCGTGGCCCGACGAGGCTCATCGAGCCACGGACCACGTTCCACAGCTGGGGAACCTCGTCGAGCTTGCTTCGGCGGATCACCCTACCGACCCTGGTGATCAGCGGGTGCCCCGCACCCACCTGGCCGATGTCCGCGGGCGAAGCCTGGTGCACGCGCATGCTCCGGAACTTGAAGACGGTGAACGGAGCTCCGTGCCGACCGGCACGGTCCTGGCGGTACAGGACGGGGCTGCCGTCGTCGAGCAGGATGGCCAGGGCGGTGAGCGCTTGGATCGGCAAAGTGGCTACCAGCAACGCTCCGCCGACGAGGACGTCGACGGCTCGCTTGAAGGTCCGGGCGGGCGGTGTCAACGCTGGCCGGCGAGATTCTGGGGCGACAGGCACTGGCAAGCACGGTAGCAATCGCGTCTGCGCCCAGGGCGATGAGCGCCATCTCCAAGCGCACCCACGCCGGTCGAGGGGCTACGGTGGACCGCACATGAGCGGTGGCGGGAAGACCTACCTCGGCATCTTCTCGGGTGGGGTGGACCCGGCGGTCGCGGTCGTGCGCGACGGCGTGGTGCTTGCCTACTCGGAGGAGGAACGGCACCTCCGGTTCAAGCACGCCACCGGCATCTATCCCATGCGAGCCCTCAAGTTCTGTCTCGACGAAGCGGGTATCAGCCTAGACGAGGTCGCCGCGGTGGCAATGAATTGGAACCTCCCGGCCTACCGCGACGGAACGATGGCATCGTTCTTCGAAGAGGTGAACCGGCAGTGGCCGGTCGATCCACAGACCCGTGCCTGGCAGGCGTGGGCGTTGCGGTGGTTCAGTCCCGAGACCATGGAGCGCTATCACCACCGTCATTGGCGCAAAGAGTTCGGCGATATCCGCTTCCCTCCATTGCATGCCATGCCCCATCATTATGGGCACGCCTACCACGCCACCGTGCAATCCCCCTTCGACCAAGCCGTGTGCCTGACCATCGACGGGTCCGGCGACCAGCACACCGCGGTGTTGTGGCGCAAGGACGGCGAGCGCCTGCAGCCCTTACGGGAGATCTTGATTCCGCACTCCCTCGGCTGGTTCTACGCGGCCATCACCGAGTACCTCGGCTTCGACGCCTACGACGGCGAGTACAAAGTCATGGGCCTGGCTGCGTACGGCCGGCCCGACGCAGATCTGTCCGAGAAGATCGCGCGGGTGGTCAGCGCAGCGCCCGACGGGGTCGAGTTCCGCGTCGATCCGCGCTTCATCCACCACGGCGGTCACACCTGGTCGGCACGCTTCACCGACGAGCTCGTCGAGCTCCTGGGCACCTCCCCCCGCCGTCCTGACGATGAGTTGACTCCCTGGCACGAGAACCTCGCATTCGCCGCTCAGTCGGCGCTCGAATGCGCCGTTGCCCGACTCGTGATCTGGGGGGTTCGACACACCGACGTCCATCAGGTGTGCATCGGCGGTGGCGTTGGCCTGAACGTGAAGATGAACAGCCACCTCTTCGAGCACCCTGAGATCGACGACGTCTTCGCTCAGCCCCTCTGCAGCGACTCGGGAGCCGCGATCGGTGCTGCGCTGGCTGCCTGCTTCCAGCAGACGGGGGCCAGGCCGGAGCAGCTTCGAACCCTCGCCCTCGGCCCGCAGGACGACGACGCAGAGATCGAACGTCTCCTACGGCTGGCGCGTCTCGACTTCGAGCGACCTGCCGACATCTGCGAGGTCGTCGCCGAGGAGCTTGCCGCTGGTCGCATCGTAGGATGGGTGCAGGGTCGGATGGAGGCCGGGCCGAGGGCATTGGGCCAGCGCAGCATCCTGGCCGATCCCCGCAGCATCGAGAACCGCGACAAGGTCAACGCCATCATCAAGTTCCGCGAATACTGGCGCCCCTTCTGCCCGTCGATGATCGCGGAGTCGGCCACCGACTACTTCGACGCCTTCACCGATGCGCCGTTCATGATCATGGCGTTCCGGGCGAACGAGCGGCTCTGCAAGGAGGCGCCGGCGGCCGTGCACGTCGACGGCACCGCTCGTGTCCAGCTCGTGCACGCCGACGTGCTGCCGCGGTACCACCGGCTGCTGACGTGCTTCGAGCGGCGGACCGGCGTACCGGTCCTATTGAACACCTCCTTCAACGTCAAGGGCGAGCCCATCGTGTGCTCGACCCGAGACGCATTGCGCACGTTCTGGTCGACCGGCTTGGAGGTGCTGGCGTGCGGGAGCTACCTCGTTCGCAAGCCCGGCCTGGCCCGGGCCGGAGCCGATGGGGAGACCGGCTAGGCCTGCGCGAGCACCCGCCGGCGTGGCCCGGTGATCCCCGTAAGTTTCTCGGGCGACGCCTGCTTGCGCTTGATGTGGGGGACGGCCAGCAGCACCAGCACGAACGGGAAGAGCTGCACTCGCTGCCGGGCGAGGATTCCGAAGTTCCCGAAGTTCGAGAAGGCGATGACGAAGATCAAGCTGTAGGCGGTCACGAAGGTCAGGTAGGGAGCCGTTCGGCGGGGGATTAGGTTCACAAGCTTGCGCCGGTGGCGTATGAACAGGAACAGCAGCACCGCTCCCTCCAGCGAGGCCACCAGCGTCTGGACGTTCCTCGCCTCCACCGGCAGAGGGCGGAACAGGACGGAGAACGCGGCCAGCGGCACGTCCACCGGCGATCGTGCCGCCACCGACTCGAACTCGGAGCCGTCTTGGGAGGTCTGGGTCTGGGTCTTGTTCAGGACGTCCTCGAGCCCCTGACCCTCCTTGAGGTTGAACTTGGATTGCACCCCGGCAAACGTGACGCCGAACACCGCGACGAGGACGAGGAGCCCGGTGAACTTGGCGAAGGGAGCGCCAAAGCCTCCCCGCTTGGCACCGCTGATGAGGTAGGCCGCGCCGAGGCTAACCACCACCGTGATCGTCATGTGCGGCCTGACTAGGCCACTGCCCACGAGGCCGGCGAGGAGCGACGGCACGGCGTGTCCCTGGTGCGACAGGAGCCGGGCCGCGCCGTAGGCGGCCATGCCCAGCGTGAGGGTCATCCACGCTTCCTTGCCGATGCTCGACGGCCAGAACGCCATTGAAGGCAGGAAGAACACCATGGCCGCGTAGCGGCGGCGGTGACCCTCGGGGAACGAGATGCGGAACGCGCGGTAGAAGAGGTACAGGCCCCAGAAGCCCAACCAGGAGTAGAAGAGGAAGCCGCCTAGGCGGGTCGGCCCGGTGATGGTGTAGAAGACACCGGTCACGATCTCGATGAACCGGGTTCCGATGATCTGATCGGACCCGAGGGCGAAGTCGCCTTGGCGGAACGACGCTGCGAGCTCGCCGCCAATCCGGTCGTACACGAAGGCGTCGCCTCCGCCGTACACGCCGAACGCCACGAAGTACCGGGCAAGGGTGCCGAAGAGCTTCAGCAGCAGACCGCCGCCGACGATTGCCCGGAGCTTCCGGTCGGGCTCGGTCCGGGTCAGGTGCAGCAACAACGGCACGGTGACCAGCCCGAGGACGTGGCCGACCACCACGCCACCGGCGATGTCATGGGGAAGCTGCAGCAGCCATGCCATGGCAAGCACGTAGCCGACAGCCGCTGCGGCGAACGCTGCCCGCCCCGCCAAGCGGGCGCCGACGGCGGCTGGGGTTGGGGCAGTGCCGGTCAGCACAAGCGCTCCACCGCCCTCGTCTTGCGGCCCATCAGGTCGTGGCTCCTCCCTTCGGGCGCGGCGTGGGGCCGCTGGTACACGCGAGCGTAGTGTGAGTCACTGTTTTCCATCGAAGTCTCTCGCCATCGCTGCTGATGAGGCTAAGCTGCGACGCTTGCGGCCACGGCCAAATGTACCTGGCCGCTCAGTTCGCCGCCCTCGGCCAGCGCATCGACGCCGACCTCGGGCGCATGGAGCCCCGGGGCTCGCCGCTGGCTGACGTCTTGAGGCCACCGGCGTAGCCGCCGCCGCCGTTGCTCGGCGATTCGGGGCCAAGGCCGTGTGGCACTTCGCCACCAGAGCGAGCGCCCGAATGCTTCTCGCCAACACCAAGTGCCCCTCTCCCGCTTTCCGCCTTGGCGTCAGGCGAGTTCGCTGGCTTCAAGGTTCACGTAGTGCCTGGCCATGAGCGTCGCGATTCCGCAGGGCGATGTAGCGCCAGATCATTCGAGCATCGGCCGGGGTGGCTCTCGTGCTCCTTACGGCAGGCCTTCCGTTATGGACCCGGCTTGCGAGGTCGGGGCCGGGTACGTTTCGGCCGAGCGGGAGCTCCCGTGTAAACAGTCCACGGGTCGAGATCGGTGGTTACTACTGCGCCCGCCCCCGCCACTGCACCCTCGCCGATTCGCACGGCTGGCATGACGACGCTGTTGGCACCGAGGAAGGCGTCGCGCCCGATCGTGACAAGGCCCTGGCGCACGCAACGATGTTCGAAGGGCAGGTGGGTCGACATTCTGGCTCCAGCATCGAACGTGTCCGTGGCGGTGAGGATACGGCACCCGGTCGCCACGACGGCGTAGTCGCCGATGTCAAGACCACCACCACCGATCACGCTGACATGGCAGGCGATGTGGACATAGCGTCCAATCGTCGCTCCGCCGGTGGCGTTGAAAAACACGAAGTCGTCGATGGAAGAATGGTCACCGAGACGGAGTCGATCGGGACGGATAATGCGAGCCGACGGGTAGATGACCGCGTCACGACCTAGCTGCGGTCCGGTGGTCATCTCGAGGCGTTCTGAACGGTCACTTGACTCCCCAGATGGCGATGGCCATGGCAGGTCACGGAAGGCTCGATGACCTCGTGCCGGAACTCCTCCGGCCGGTTCCAGAGCCACGCTCTACGCCGAGGCTACTGCTCGCCGGAGAGGTTGTGGCCCGCCCTGGTGCCAACGGGCCGCTCCCGGCCGCCGTTGCGCTGGTTGCGCGTGCCTCACGCTCGAGCGGGCGCGATGTGCTCGGTCACTTCCGCGTCGATCAGTGCCTAGAGCACGAGCTGGACGCCCTTGCGGATCACGTCGATGTCGCCGCCGGCGCGGTTCGCGTCCAGCAACTCGATCACGCCAGACTGGGTGAGGGCACCGGGTTCTCCGTTGCGGCTAGACTGGCGGCCAGGCCAGAGATCGCCAAATGGCCCACCTCAAGCGGTGGACCGGCTTCTACAGCACTCCCCTGGACGCCAACCCCCTTGCCGCTCGATCTGAACCTTCGGCTTAGCTTAGCTGGCCTCGCATCGCCAGGCCGTACCGTCACGAGTTCGGGCCGCCCAACGCGCTGTACTATCATCGGTCCGTCGACGTGGACGGCCTTCTTCTGTCGTACGCCCGACAGCAAGATCAGCGATGCACTTGATTGGTTTAACCGAGTTCGATCGCAGGTACTCGGCATTCCCTATCCAGCTCTGGGTTCGGTGAGTATGAAGCAAACGGTTGCCAGGGCCCTCATGGGGCAGCGCTGGTTCCGGCCCGAAATCGAGAAGACGCGGGGGGCCCAGGAAAGACTCGCGTCCCGGGCATCCGCCAGAGGTGTGCGTGGCTGAGGGCGCTCGCCTCCCCGACTTCGTCATCATCGGCGCGGCCAAGTCCGGCACCACAACTCTGTACCGATGGTTGTGCGCCCAGCCGGAGGTAGCGGCGGCGACCGTCAAGGAGCCTCGCTACTTCTCCGACAGATGGTCGCGGGGCCTCGACTGGTACTGCAGCCTGTTCGCCGAAGGAATTCCGAGCTTACTGACGGGCGAGGCGTCGACCAACTACTCCGATCCTCAGCACAACCGCCTCGCCGCCCGCCGCATGCACCGAATCGTCCCTGATGCGCGCCTGATCTACGTACTGCGCCAGCCGGTGAACCGCCTTCGCTCCGAGTACCGCTTCCGCCGACGGCGAGCCAAGGTGTCCGGGTCGTTGACTGACGCCATCCGCGAACCCGGCAACTCCTACTTGGGCCGCAGCCTCTACCACACCTGCCTGACGCCCTACATCGAACTCTTTCCTCGGGAACAAATCTGCATCGTTCGCTTCGAGGACCTCGTCGACGAGAACCAGGTGGCGTGGTCGAGCGTGCTTCGTCACCTCGGACTCACGCCCAGGCCTAGCCCTGGCACAGTGCACAACGTCACCGCCGACCGCCCTCATACCACCCGCCTCCTCGCCTGGCTGCGCGACTCCGGAACGCTCGACCGTCTTCCCCCGCTCCCCGAGACGGTGACGCGACTGGGTAAACGAGCTCTAAACTACCCCGGCAGGCGCTACCAGGCAGACAGGCGCTACCAGGCAGACGTCCGTGCCTCGAACGTCGAGATCCCCGAATCCTTATTGGCGCCGATCTGGTCAGACGTGGCGCGACTCGAAGCCTGGCTAGGCGTCGACGAGCCGTTGTGGCCACGGCCGCTGCCATCTCTGGAGGGGCGCCAGCAGTGTTCGAAGGACTGCCCGTGAGGAAGCTGCTGATCGCTGGGGGCGTGCTCCTCGGGAACATCAGTTCAGGCGATGGAGATCGCCGGGGCCAGCCAGTCGGCAGGGAACGGCCCTGGTGCGTACAGCGAGGAGACGGCGCAAGCGGCCGCCATCGTCGTCAAGGGCAGCTCCGGGGTCACCATCGAAGACACCTACATTCACGACGTGTACGGTGATTTCGTCGACCTCGACCGAGGGCCCGAGGGCGCGTTCACGAGCGATGTCTCGATCATCGGCAACCGCTTCGAGCGCAACGGCCGCCAAGCGGTGTCTCTGGGGGAGAACGTCAGAGACGTGCTCATATCAGGCAACCAGGTGACCAACGTCAGGCGCTCGGTGTTCGACCTCGAGCCGCCGGTCGAGGACGCGATCGTGGAGGACGTCTGCATCCTGGACAACTACATCGAGAACCTCCGCAACTACGTCGTGGCCGTCGGACCAAACGGCGTAGTGCGAGACGCCCTCGTGAGGGGCAACGACATCCAGAGCCCGGGCGGTGAGAATACGGGCCGCGGGATGGTCCACGTCCCCGAGCGCGGTGAGAAGAGCCCACCCCTCACCGGCCTCGTGGTGTGCAGCAACACTGGCGACTTCGTCGACGACGACAACTTCCAAGGAGCGGCAGGCCCGGTTACCACGTGCACCAGCGAGAGTCAGCAGCAATGAAGTGAGGGGTATTTACGTCTGCAAAGCTTTGGATGAGACCAACCCGTACGTGGCCACCCAGGTTCGGTGGGTCCGCTCCCTCGCCTCTCGCCCGCAGATCGAGCACCTCACCGTCCTAACCCCCAGGCACGGCCGCACTCAATTGCCCGCTAACGTCTCTGTGCAGGCCTTCGGGGCGCCTGGGTGGCTGCGACGGGTTCCCCGCTTTTACCGCAGCCTTGTGCGAGCGTCGCCCCGCCGAGCGGACTTCTTCTTGGTATCACAGGGGGGAGCGGCCTACCCGCTGCTGCTCCTGCCCGTCAAGCTCGCCACCCGCATACCGCTCTGCCACTGGAAGGCCCATCCCCACATCTCCCCGGCGATGCGGTTCTCGGCCCGCTACTGCACCGACCTCATCTTCACCGCCACGCCAGGATCCTTCCCGATGCCTCTGGCGAAGGTGCGCGTGATTGGCCATGGTATCGACACCGAGCTGTTTCAACCGGGAAACACTGCAAGAGAGCGCGGACTACTCGCGCTCGGTCGCATCTCGCCGGTCAAGGGCCTCGAACGAGTCATTCGCGCACTTCGGCTTTGTCGCGACCGCTTTGGCACGCGTATCGACCTCGACATCGTTGGGCCCTGCCCGCCGAGAGACGAGAGCTACCGGCGGGAACTCGTCGAGTTAGTTACCACGCTCGGCCTCTCCGACCAGGTGCGATTCCTCGACTCTGTGGAGCACGACGCCGTGCCCGACCTCCTCGGCTGTTATCGAGCGATGGTTAACTTCTCCCAGACAGCCTTCGACAAAACGGCCGGCGAGGCCATGTCTGCCGGCCTGCCTTTGGTCACGACCAACGCCTGCACAATCGAGACCTTGCCGTCCGACCTCCGGCCCCGGCTGGCGGCGCCGGAGAGCGACGTGGTGGCACAAGCGGCCCTGCTCCACGACGTCCTGACGTGGGACGACCGCACTCGAGAAGACGTGGGTCGCCGGCTTCGGGCTGAGATCCTGCGCGAACACAGCCTCGAATCGTTCTTCGACAAGATCCTGACTCAGATCCAATCCTGCTTCGGATCAAGATCGCGGCCTTTAGGTCGCTCGTAGGCGCTAGCTATTCCAGCCGAAGTCGCATTGCAGAAGCCGAAAGAGGCGCCGGTTCTCAGGCTCGAACTCCTCCATCAGCCACCGCCGCACCTCTTCCGGCATCGGTCCGTGCTTTGCCGACGCACCGCTTGTGTAGCTGTGATTGCGAAAGCCGCTCGACCCCGCGTTCGGCAGCCCTAAGAAAGCGAGAACCTGTTGGTAGGTGCTCGAGGGGTCGGCGTAGAGCTCTTCGCTGGAGAGTACCAGAAACCGATCGCGCCCAAACTCGGCTAGCCATCGCTCTAGCTGCTCGGCGTAACGACCGCGACCTAGGTAAGAAAAGCGATGGTGGGCGAGCGATCGGTGGAGAGGATCGACCTGCAAGCGCTCGATGTCGGCGGCGACCCGCTCTGGTTCCGACTTGATGGCCTCCTCAAACGACCGCGTCTCGCTGCCGTGACGAACCATATGGTGGTAGTGGGAGTAAGCTCGATCTACGGGGTTCCTCAACAGGACGATGAGCTTGGCGTCTGGGACCAGGCGAGCGACCCTGGCAGGCGCTAAGGGGTGGAAGAGGTAGTATGGCGTGGCTTCGAAGCTGAGGGCGTCGTGCCCCCGGAGCTCACGGAATATGCGTCGTCGAAGCAGGGACGGGAAGTGCGCGCGATACCACGCCTCGCCCCGCCCGAAGTTGAGCGAAAAGTACTCAGTTTCTTTGCGTAATGATGGCAGGACGAAGGGGTGCTGGCCCAGCCACTTGTACAGAGAGCTCGTGCCCGAACGCTGTGCCCCGATGACGAGGAAGTCAGGCAGGCTTCGGCGGGGGACTACTTGGTTTCTAAACGCGACACGCATGTCGAGGACCTGCCGCCGGTATCGCTTCGGCACTTGCGCCTTGTAAAGGTCGGCGACCGAGGCTCCCAAGCCCCGAACCGCTGAGCGCCGAGATGTCTGCCTTGTGCTCACCGCGTCGACCCTAGTGGTGCGGGTGCGGGACTAGAGCCGCCGTACGCTGCGGCGATGACACCAGCGGCCCTCCCCTTCATCGTCGTCGGCGAACAACGCTCGGGGACGACCTTGATGGGAGCCATCTTCGACTCGCATCCAGAACTCGCCGTCGCCTTCGAGGCACATTTCGTGGCGGCGCTGGGCCAGCGCCAGCAGCGGTACGAACGGGACCGACGCTTCGCCGTCGAGATTGTTCGTCGCCGACCTCTTCGCCGACAAGAAGTTCCGGCGACTGGGTCTCACTCAGGCGGAGGTGACTGAGACCCTCGCCGTTCGGCCACCTGACAACTTTGCGACGCCGTTCGCACCGTCTTCACCACCTATGCCGGCCGACAGGGAAAGTCACGCTATGGGGACAAGACGCCCGGGTACACCCTGCGCATCCCCTGCTGGCCGGTCTTCCCCGAGGCTCGGTTCGTCCACGTTATCCGCGATGGTAGGGATGTCGCCGCCGCGTTCGCTGACGTCAGCTTCGGCCCGAGGAGCCAGGCGGAGACGGCCATGTACTGGAAGCAGTACGTCACGCGGGCTCGTGTAGCCCGGTCAATAGCGGGAAAGGGCCACTATCGGGAGCTGCGCTACGAGAGCCTGATCGACGACCCCGAACGGGCCGTGCGTGAGCTGTGCCCGTTCCTCGGCTTCCGTTCAACGACGCGAGGCTCCGGTACTTTGAGCGATCGTTGTCGACCCCGCCAAATCGTCCTGCAGCGCACCAGACTGTCGCTCCCACCGACGAGAGACGAGGGTGATTGGTGTAAGGAGCTGTCACCGCCCCAGCTTGCATTGTTCGAGACCGCCGCCGGAGACCTGCTCTAAGACCTCGGCTACGAGCGAGCGATCAAGACGTCCCCACGACAAGTGCGGGTGCAGGCACGGCTGTGCCGGCTCCACTGGCAAGGCCGACGAGCCAGTTCCAGGCCCCGCGCTGCCGCCTGTCACGTTCGCATCCTTCCGCCGCACGGCAGATCTGAAGCGACATCTACGGGAACGCGAATGGCTGGCTGCGCTCACGCCGCAGGCCCTGTCCGTCCCGTATCGCGGGTGCTACTCCGGCGGACAGGGCGTAGTTTGCCTCCCATGCCCCGGTACCATCGCTGCGTCCTGAGCCACGCAGATGCTCGGCGCTTGAGGGGCACCGTGCCGAGACCGGAGTACGGCACGCCGAGCGCCTCAGACCTGGCCCGATTGAACTCATCGAGCTCGCTGTTGATCCTGCCGTTCGGAGAGGCCAAAAGAAAGCCGTCAGTACCGATGAGTCGGTGGTAGTGGAGGATGAAGGGGGGCCCCCACTGGTGCCGATAGGGCTTGGCGATGCGGGGCCATGACGCCGAGAGATTCAGGTTGACTGGCAAGGCATCGACCTCGAGACCTGCCGACACCAGCGCCGCCGCCAGCGGGAACTGGTCCCTGATCCGTTTCATGCCGACCAGTTGCGCCCCCCCATCGAGCACCCATGCCAAGTGCCGCTTCCAGTGCTCGAGGAGCGGCAAACACAGCTCTCGAGGGACGAACAGTACCCCGCTGTTGAAGTAGGGGTAAGTGAGTTCGCCGCTGACCGCCATCCGGCACGTCTTCTTCGGCAGCGGCAGCTCCAGGAGCTCGAACATCCGCTGCCAACCCTCTCCGGATAGCTCGTCGCGGTCGGCAGGCGCCGCCCGCAGAGCTTGAGGCGTCACCTCCGCAGCCACGTCACCCTTCACGATGACGTCGCAATCGACCGCCAGGAGGACATCGAAGTCGCTCCTGCTGGCGAGCTCGAGCATGCGGAACTTGTTCGCCGTTGGCCGCCGGCGGTCGACGGCGTCGACGGTCCGAACTTCGACGTCAAGCCGGTGCATAGACCGAACCAGCACGCTCTCGGCGCCGCCCACGACGTTTACCACGATGGGCATGTCGGCCAGGGAGCCGCCGAAACGGCGAACGGAGAGCACAAGGTTTTCCATCTTCTGGAACCAGTCCGGTTGGTTCTCGCCCACGCAACTCAGCAGGACACGCGGAGCCGAGATCACGACAGGTGGTCACCCACGGTGCACCGCGTGCTCACGGAGTTCCGATCTCCCACCGAGCGTCGACCGCCACCGGGGCCAGGCGCACAATGCCGCTCGGTGCCAGATCGAGGTCGGGCCCAACGACATCAAAGTGGGCCGCCGGGTGCCAGGAGAGGAGGTCTCTACTTGCGCGGTCACGAGCGAAGACCCCGATCCAGAGGTAGAAGCGACCCCGAGGAAGCGGGAGGCGGGCGATGGAGCAGCGGGCCTCGATCTGGCCCGTCTCGAGTTGCAGGTCGCGACCTAAGAGCACCGTCGGCGCGGCTGGCCCCTCACTCAATCCGAAGAAGAGCCTCGCCGCTCGAGGTCTCTCGTTCTCGAGAACTATCGAAACCTCGAGCGGTCCCTGGCTGCAGGGAATTGCACCAGCCTCGCCGGAGATGCTGACCTTCAGCAGGTTCACCAGACCCTCGGAATGGTATGCCCTCTCGGCCGTCTCCTCAATGGAGCGGCGGTATGACCCAAGGGACTCGCCGATGGGACCATCCGCTTGCACCGTCCCTTGGCTCAGCCAGACCCCTCGCCGGCACGTCGACTCTACCGAGGCCAGGTCGTGGGAGACGAAGATCAAGGTGGTGCCCCCGGCAATGACCGATCGCATGCGATCGAGGCACTTCTGCTGGAAGGAGGCGTCGCCCACGGCCAGCACCTCGTCGACCAGGAGCACGTCGGGCTCGAGGAAGGCGGCGACGGCGAAGCCGATTCGCATCTTCATCCCGCTTGAGTAGAACTTCACCTGCCGGTCTACGGCGGCGTTCACCTCGGCAAAGCCGACGATCTCGTCGAAGCGCTTGGCCACCTGGTTCCGCGAAAGGCCGAGCAGGGAGCCGTAGAGGTAGATGTTCTCCCTGCCCGTGAGCTGAGGGTGGATGCCGGCACTCACCTCGATGAGGGCGCCGACCCTCCCCGAGACCTCGACTCTTCCGGCGTACGGATACATCACCCGGGTGAGGATCTTGAGCAGGGTCGACTTCCCCGAACCATTGGTCCCTACCAGCCCAACGGCCTCCCCGGGGTTAACGCTGAGGTTCACGTCGCTGAGCGCCCATCGCCATCGGGTGGGGCTCTCTCCCCGAAGGCGACCACGGAGCCGTACGAGCTCGTCGCTCAGCATGGAGCGCCGGCTGTCGACACGGAAGCGCTTCCATAGCTCCCTGGTGGCGACCGTTCCGGAGACCGCTTTAGGCAACGTCGGCGAACCCCGTCTCGAGGTACTTCATGAGGAGATAACCCCCTACCAGTGCGAAGAACGCGCTGAGGGCACCCCAGGCGAGCAGGTCCCAACGGGGCGGGAGTCCGAGGAGGATCGTCCGGCGGTAGCCGTCGATGACCGGTGCAAGCGGGTTGGCGGCGGAGTAGGCCGCCTGCAGCCGCTCGGGGATCTCCTCCATCCCGTACGCCACCGGCGTGGCGAACAGACCGAACTGCAGGATCAGCGGCACCAGTTGGCGCAGGTCGCGAAAATACACGAGGACGGCCGAGACGGCCAGGGTCACACCCACGGTGAAGGCGAACTGAACCATCAACAGCAGGGGTGCGTAGACCGACGTGGCATGGGGCGCGAACCCGTAGTACATGAAGAGCACGCCCAGCACCAGGGCAGACACCAGCGTGTCGACGCTGGCGACGCCGATGCTCGCCAGCGGGAACACTTCGCGGGGACAGTAGACCTTGTTCAGCAGGCTGGCGTTGGAGGTCAGGCTCTGGCTGCCGTTGTTGAACGAGAAGGCGAAGAAGGTCCAGGGGAGCAGACCGACGTAGCTGAATAGCGGGTAGGGCACCCCGTGGGTGTCGATGTCAGCAACCCGCTTGAAGAAGACGCTGAAGACGAGCATAAGGATGACCGGCGTGATGATGGCCCAGCTCGCACCGAGTACGGCCTGCTTGTAACGCACCCGCAGGTCGCGCTCGGTCAGCGTGCGCACCAGCTCGCGGGCCCGCCAGAGGTCCCTGAACGCGGTGCGGAGGCCGAGCTTCCTCCGGAAGCGCAAACCCGGAGGGGGCCCGACGGCTTCACCTACGGTTGCGATCATGACATCCTGGCGAGGTTCAGCCACCCCCTCACAGTAGATGCTGCCGGCGCCTGCGAAGGTTCTCGGAGGTAGCGGCGCCGCTAGGGTGACCTGCTTGAACGCCCCGGCGAGGCTGCTGTGGCTGACCAAGGGCTTGGGCCGGGGCGGCGCCGAGCAACTCCTCGTGTCGACGCTCGCCCACCTCGACCGGCATCGCTTCGAGGTTGAGGTGGCCTACCTGCTGCCCTGGAAGGACTCTCTCGTGGCTCCCATCGCCGACCGGGGTGTGACCGTCCACTGCCTCGGGTCGTCTGGCTCGCTTGATCTGAGCTGGGTGCTGCGTTTGCGGCGCTTGCTGTCGAGGGGGGACTTCGACCTGGTTCACACCCATGCTCCCTATCCCGCCCTCGGCGCCCGCCTCGTCGTCGCTCGGGGCATCCCTATCGTGCACACTGAGCACAACCTGTGGCCGCGCTACCACCCGCTCACCCGATGGCTGAACGCGCTTTCACACGGGCGCAACACTAGGGTCGTGGCCGTATCCCTCGCCGTGAAGGACTCGATCCGCCCACTTCGCTCGCTGAGGCACCCCCCCGTGGAGACCATCGTCCACGGCATCGATTCCACCTCCGTGCGTCGGGGAGTGGCGGCAAGTGCTCACGGCCGCACCCTGCTCGGCCTCGAGCCGGACGAGGTGGTCGTTGGCACCGTCGCCAACTTTACCGCCAAGAAGGACCAGCAGACCTTGTTGCGGGCCTTCGCCCAGGTGGCCGGCGAGCACAAGCACGCCCGGCTGGTTCTGGTCGGCACGGGTCCACTCGAGCAGTCGCTGCACAAGGCCGCCGACGACCTCGGAATCGCCCGGCAGGTGACCTTCGCCGGTTCGCGAGGTGATGTGCCCGAGATCCTGCCCGGGTTCGACGTCTTCGCCCTCAGCTCGCGCCACGAGGGGCTTCCCATTGCCCTCATCGAGGCCATGGCGGCCGGGCTCCCCTCCGTGGCCACTGCCGTCGGCGGGGTGCCCGAGGCGCTGGCCGACGGGCGGTCGGGCTTTCTCGTGCCCCCGAGCGAGCCGGCGCTATTCGCTACCGCCCTCACCACCCTCATCGAGGACTCAGCGCTGAGGGTGCGCATGGGAGCCGCCGCCACCGTCGACGCCCGGGCATTCAGCATCGAGCCAGCCGTCCGGCGCCTGGAAGAGATCTACGACCGCGTACTGGATCGGGCGTGATGCGGTCCCCACTGACCGCGGACGTGACGTGTGTCTGAATTCGCGTCGCAGATCCCGAGCTGATTAGCCGACATCGCCGGGTGCCCTGGGCGGTGCTGTCGGGCGGTTGGATCGATGTAAGCGAGGCGTCGGAGTCGGGCCTCCTCGAGCCCGGCTTGGCGTATCGGCCCTGGCAGCCGACACCGGTTGAGCACCTGGTCGTCGATTGGACCACCGAGGGTGGAGGCAGATCTTCTACGCCGTGTTTCCCTGGAGCCGCTGGCGCTTCGTGCGCCTGGCCACCGACCAGAAAGCGGCCACCACCATGGCCCTGTTGGCCGAGTGCTTCGAGGAGGCGGTGGCGTGTCGCAGAGGGTGCTGGCCGACCTCACGGGATGCCTGCGGGGCGGCGTGATAGCCAACGTGGTGGTGCCGACGGGCGACTACGTCCGCTTCGCCACCCACTTCGGCTTCCGCCCCGACTTCTGCCAGGCTGCCGATCCCGAGTCCAGGTGGACCGACGATCGGGGTCCGGTCACCCGCTTCAGCGCGCCGCGGCTCTCGACGTAGAGGGCCTGGTAGATCGCCTCGTGGCTGATCCGCATCGACTCATCATCGGGGAAGTCGACCTTGAGGCGGTTGGCGATCTGCTCCGGGCTCCATGCCTGCACCCACCGTCGGTCCTTGCGGTGGGGCTTGTTCCGGCCCTTCCACGCCGGACCGTCGGGTCCGACGACCCGCCCGTCAGGGGCGCGGACCACGCCGGCGAGCCGGTCTTGCACGTACTCGCGAAGCGGAATCGTTCGTGGCGAGCTTGGCGACCTTCAGGCGTCTCGCTCGCCGCTCCGCATGCCACTGCGCGATCGACGGCTTGTAGTCGAGCCGCCAGGTGCGCGTCGACGCGTTGCGGCGTAGCTCGCGCGAGATCGTTGACGGATCGCGCTTGATCCGACGTGCGATCTCCCGCACGCCCAGACCCTTGGCTCGCAGCAGCGCGATGTCCTCGCGCCCGGAGAACGAGAGGTAGCGGCCCGACACCGTCGGCGGAAGGTAGGGGTTCACGCCGCCAGCGTGACGGAACCACCGGAACCCAACGGGGGATGACACGCCGGCCTCCGCCGCCGCGTCCTCCGTCATCACCCCACGAG
>JALYGD010000292.1 GCA_030777265.1 Actinomycetota bacterium
CGAGCCTACCTGCCGCCCCCGCCCGATCCTCCTCCGAGAAGCGGAGCGCTCGCGACCGGCTGCCGATCGACGTGGCGCTACTCACGCCGCTGGCTCCACCGGTAGTACGACATGGAACGTGCTGCCCTCCCCGAGGACGCTTTCAACCATAACCTTGCCCCCGTGGCGCTCTGTGGCGTGGCGGACGATGGACAGTCCTAGTCCCGTGCCCCCGGTCGCCCGTGAGCGGGCCACGTCAACGCGGTAGAAGCGCTCGAAGATGCGGTCGAGGTCTTGGCGAGGAATGCCGATACCGGTGTCGTGGACGTCGAGCTGCCAGTCGCCGTCTACACGATGCAGCCGCACCGCGACCTTTCCGCCGGGGCGGTTGTAGCCGACGGCGTTGTCGAGCAGGTTGGCGACGATGAGACGTAGATCTTCTTCGACCCCGCCCATGAGAGCGCGCTTTGGAAGGTCGGTCTCGACCTCGATCGCCTGCTCTGCCCCGAGCGGTCCAAGGCGCTCGACCTCATGCCTGACGAGCGCGGCGAGATCGACCAGTCCCCGTCGCAGGTCGGCGCTGTCGTCCTCGAGTCGGTGGAGGTCGAGCAGGTCGCGGACGAGCGTGCCCAGCCGTTCAGCCTCTCCTCCCATTCGCTCGACGAGGGCCCGGGCGCGCTCGGGGTCGCGGTCGACTGTTACACACAGAGCCTCGCTGAGGGCCTGGATGCCACTGACGGGGGTCTTCAGCTCGTGGGAGGCGTTCGCGACGAAGTCGCGGCGGAGGGCGTCGACCCGTCGCTGCTCGGTGCGATCGCTCAGGGCGACCAGCACCTCGTCCGCCACGGGTACGGCCACCGCTACCAGGTCGCGCCCGGCGAGCTGCGCCTCCGTCTCGACCTTGCGACCGAGCGAGATGACCTCGTCGACCACCTGAGCGAGCTGACCGCTGCCCACGGTCTGCGCGACGGTGAGAACCGGGACGCCGTAGGCGGCGGGAGGGCCGGTGACCTGCTGGTGCGTCCCGAGATGGAACCAGTCGCGGCTGGCCTCGTTCGCGTGCAGGAGGTGCCCGTCCCGGTCGAACAGCAGCGCCGGCTCAGGGAGGGCCTCCACGAAATCGCCGTGGAACTGCCGCTCGCGCTCCAGTCGCTCACCGCGCCGGCTATAGGCCGCGCCGAGTGCGTTGACCGCGACGGCGAGGTGCTGCCAGGAGGCGCCTCCTGGGACGCGGAGCGGGGCGTGGCGGGCGAGCCCGAGCCAGCGGTTGATCTCTCGGGCCATCGAGTCAACGCGATGCTGCTGGCGCGACCACAGCCAGGCAGCAGCGGCCAGGCCGAGACCAGCGCCGACGATCGCCGCGAACGGTGCGGGCAGTCGGGTCCCGGCGATCGAAGCGAGCGCTGTCGCGAGCGGGACGAGTACCAACAGTGCGCGGGTCATCGACGGGACCAGCGTAGGTCGCTGACGTGGCGCGCGATAGCGGCCCCTGCCACAGGTCGAGCCCTGATCGCGCAAGGCTGCCGAACTCTGCGCCCGAGAGGCGGGAACGAATTCAGACGTCGGCGAAGCGGTAGCCGATCCCCCGGACGGTGACGATCCGCTCCGGATTGTGAGGGTCGCGCTCGACACGCGTACGCAAGCGCCGGACGTGAACATCGAGCGTCTTCGTGTCCCCGACATAGTCGGGCCCCCAGACCTCCTCGATGAGCTGACCGCGCGTGAGTACGAGACCAGCGTTCTCGACGAGCAGCTCGAGGAGGTCGAACTCCTTGGGAGGTAGTTCCACCTTCCGCCCGTCGACGTGGACCTCGTGACGGCTGCGGTCGACACGAACACCGCGAGCCTCGACAGGAGCATCAAGGGCGATCGGCGCAGCTGTGCCACGACGCAGGACTGCGCGGATGCGGGCGATGAGCTCGCGAGACGAGAACGGCTTCGTGATGTAGTCGTCCGCACCGAGCTCGAGACCGACGACCCGATCGACCTCGGCGTCCTTGGCGGTAACGATGATGATCGGAACGTTGCTCCGAGCCCGCAGCCGGCGACACACCTCGGTGCCCGAGATGCCCGGCAGCATGAGGTCGAGCAGCACGAGGTCGGGGCGCTCACGCTCCCAGACAGGAAGAGCAGTGTCGCCGGTAGCAGCCCGCGCGACGCTGAAGCCCTCGGTCTCGAGAGACGCTGACAGCCCCTCGGCGATGGCGACCTCGTCCTCGACGATCAGAATTTTTGGCATGGTCTCAAGGTAAGGTGACAATTCAGTTCTAGGCGTATGATGCCTGTTACGGGGCGGAGGCGATCCGGTGCGCAATCATTTTCATGCCGAGATTGACTACCTCGTCGACGCGCTCGTGGGGATGGGCGAGGTCGTTGCCGACATGCTGGCCCGGGGTGTGCGTTCGCTCGTTCGCCGCGACCTCGCCCTCGCGGACGAGGTCATTCGGGCGGACGACGACGTTGACGCCCGCTACGTCGAGGTACAGAACCGGATCGTACGGACCCTGGCGCTTCAGGCTCCGGTCGCCAGTGATCTGCGGCTGCTGTCGGCCATGCTGCACGTCAACATCCACCTCGAGCGGATGGGCGATTACGCCCTGAACGTGGCACGGATGGCGAAGTTGTCGGCCGACTACAGCGACGAACCGGAGCTTGCCGACCAGTTGCGGGAGATGGCGGAGATCGCAATACGGGTTGGCCAGGAAGCGGTGGCCTCGTTCGCGCAGCGCGACCTCGATCGCGCCCAGCGCCTGCCGCTGCTCGACGACAGCGTCGACCAGCTCAACATCGGGCTCTTCAAGCGGCTCGTGCGGCTCGCCTCCAACGACGAGACCTACCTGGAGTGGGCGACGCACATGATCCTCGTGGCGCGACAGATCGAGCGTTGGAGTGACCATGCCGTCGACGTCGGCGAGGCGACGATCTTTGCGGTGACTGGCGAGATGGTCGAACTGTCGAGCAACACTCCGACTCCGAGCGGCGGCCCCGCGAGCTGAGTCCATGCCCTCACCGCCCCCGCAAGCCGCAGCGAGTGGGACGAGCGGGCGCGAGGAACGCGAAGAGCAGCACGACGAGCAGCAGTTCGAGCACTCCACTCCCCGCCTTCGTCTGGCTGGAAGAGCTCATACGACGTCGAGCGGAGAAGCGTGAGCACGGCCCGGTTGGCCTGCAGCCCTGTGGCGATCCGTGCAACTCCGGCATAGGGAGACATTTGGACCGTAAAAGGCGCACCTGACGCAATCGTGTCGGCTGAGTGAACAGCGCGTGAACAGCGGGAGCCACCTCGATGCGCGTACCTTGGGATGGGAGCAACCCTCGCTAACGCGGCCTGAGGCCCTCTCTCTGCTCATGCGAAAGGATGGAACTCGCTGGGAATTGCGTTCAGGTTCTAGCCGAAGCGGCCGGTGATGTAGGCCTCGGTACGCGGATCGGAGGACTGCGTGAAGATCCGCTCGGTGGCATCGAACTCGACGAGCACACCCGTCCGCTGACCGGAGGCCGCGTCCACTTCGACGGTCAGGAACGCCGTCCGATCGGAGACGCGCGCCGCCTGCTGCATATTGTGGGTGACGATGACGATCGTGTAGCGGTCACGGAGCGACCGCATAAGGTCCTCGATCTTGAGCGTCGCGATCGGATCGAGCGCGGAGCACGGTTCATCCATGAGGACGACGTCGGGTTCGACCGCAAGTGCCCGGGCGATGCACAGGCGTTGCTGCTGGCCCCCCGAAAGCGACAAACCGTTCGACCCGAGCTTGTCCTTCACCTCGTCCCAAAGCGCCGCCGCGCGCAGCGCCTGCTCGACGTCATCGTCGAGGTCGCGGGTACGGCCATGAAGACGCGGGCCGAACGCGACATTGTCGTAGATCGACTTCGGGAACGGATTCGGCTTCTGGAACACCATGCCGATGCGGCGCCGCACCTCGACGGGATCGACCTCCTCGTCGTAGAGGTTCTCGCCGTTGTAGAGGACAGTGCCTTCGACCGAGGCACCAGCGACAAGGTCGTTCATCCGGTTGAGGCAGCGCAAGAGGGTCGACTTGCCACAGCCGCTCGGCCCGATGATGGCGGTGATCTCGCGGCGGGGAACATCGAAGCTCACCTGGCGCAGGGCCGTGGAGGTGCTGTAGCGGACCGTCACGTCGCGGAGACTGAAGACTGGCCCGAGCGTTTCCCCCTTCGGCGAGGATTGGCGCACCGGCGAGGTCTGGCGCGTCAGAGCGCTCGCCACGCGATGAGCCCAGTCCTCGGCAGAGGTGGCTTGGGTACGCGTCTCGTGCAACGACGAGCCAGCCCTGCCGCCGTCTGAGGCCAAAGCAGAGCCGGGCTGGATCCAACTCGGGACGGTGGCTCCGTCGCCGAGCCCGGAACGTTCGTCCTTCCCGCGCCGGAAGTTCGCAGTCGGTCTGGGCGCGCTCGTCATCCAGTTGGCTCCTCTCACGATGGCACCGGCAGCGCGTGCGGTCCACATCAGGGCCACCGGCCCAACCTCCAGCGCTGCCGGCCCGCACCACTCTATAGAGAAGGGACGTGAACGCACTTTGAACCAGAGTCCCGCCCAAAGGCCACGCGCACAAATCCCACACCACCCGCCCAGCGCTCTTCCGCGTCACAGAGTTGACACCCTGCGGCCGCGGGATGCTCCACCAGCGTTCACCTGGCGTTCAGCTTGCTCAAGCCGAGCGGCAACCTTCCCCGTCTACCTTTTCCGAGCGAGACCGGCCCGCCGCTAGCAGACCGGTCCAGTCGGGAAAACCGAAGGAGCCACTCTTGTACGTCAACGCCGCAAGCAAGCGAGGCCGCTGGTCGATTGGGGCATTGCTCTGTGCGCTGTCCCTGCTCGCCGCAGCTTGTGGGGGTCAGGGAGCGGAGGGCGAGTCGCGCAGCCCCACCGACGGAAAACTGGCCGGCATGATCCGCATCGACGGCTCCAGCACGGTCGCTCCGCTGTCCGAGGTGGCAGCCGACCTGTTTCAACAGGAGCATCCCAACGTCCAAGTTGTCGTCG
>JALYGD010000293.1 GCA_030777265.1 Actinomycetota bacterium
CTGGCAGTTCAGCCCACGGCAGAGCGGTCGAACTGCATGCGGTGCAGCTGGCGGTACAGCCCGCCGCCAGCCAGGAGCTGCTCGTGGGTTCCACGTTCGATGATCCGGCCTCGGTCCAGGACGAGGATCAGGTCGGCATCGACGATCGTCGACAGCCGGTGGGCGATGACGACACTCGAGCGGCCCGACAGCGCCTCGGCCAGAGCGCGCCGGATCAGAACCTCAGACTCGGAGTCGAGGTGGGCGGTGGCTTCGTCGAGTAGCACGATCGCCGGATCCCGCAACAGCAGGCGTGCGATCGCGAGCCTCTGCTTCTCGCCGCCGGAGAAGCGGTAGCCCCGTTCCCCGACCACGGTGTCGTAGCCGTCGGGCAGCGAGGCAATCAGCTCGTGGATGCGGGCAGCGCGGGCAGCCTCGTGCAGCTCACGTTCGCTGGCGTCGGGCTTGGCGTACAGCAGATTGTGGCGCACGGTGTCGTGGAACAGGTGCGTGTCTTGGGCTACGACCCCCACGGTGCGGGACAGGCTCGCCAGGGTGAGGTCGCGGACGTCGTGGCCATCGATGCGAACCGCCCCGCGGGTGACGTCGTACATGCGGGGGACGAGCATGCTGATGGTGGTCTTGCCGGCTCCCGAGGGTCCCACCAGGGCTACCGTCTGTCCCGGCTCGACCCGGAACGACACGTCGTGCAAAACCCAAGCGTCCTGGTCGTAGCCGGTCTCGATCGCCTCACCTTCAAGCGAGACGATTGTGGTCTCGGCGGCCGACGGATGGCGGAACCAGACGTCTTCGAACTCTATATGGCCGCGCGGTCGGGGAAGATCGGTGGCGTCCGGTCGCTCCACGATCATGGGGCGGAAATCGAGCACCTCGAACACCCGTTGGAACGACACCAGGGCGGCAGCCAGGTCGACCCGCGCATTCGCCAGCATCGTGAGCGGCGTGTAGAGCTGGGTGAGGTATGCGGTGAAGGCAACGATCGTGCCCAGCGTCACGCTGCCCGTGATCACCAGCCAGCCACCCACCCAGTAGACGAGGCCGATGCCCACTCCCGATACGAGGGCGAACGCGACGTGGAAGACGCGGCTCAGCACCGCGGTTTCCACGCCGATGTCGCGCAATCGCCCGGCACGGCGTTGGAAGCGCCGCAGCTCGAGGTCGGGGCGGCCGAAGAGCTTGACCAGCAGCGCCCCGCCCACCTGGAAGCGCTCGGTCATCTGGCTGGTGAGGTCGGCGCTTGCTGTGAGCTGGGCGCCCATCAGCTGATGCAGCCGCCCCCGCATGCGACGCGCGACGGCCACGAACAGCGGTGCGATGGCGAGCGCCAGAAGGGTCAGCCGCCAGTCGAGCAGCACCATCGCCCCCAGTGTGACCACCACACCGAGGATGGTCTGGGCCACGGCGCTGAGGGTCTCGGTGAACACTCGGTGGCCCCCCACGAGGTCGGTGGTGAGCCGACTTGTCAGCGCTCCCGTCCGGGTGCGGGCGAAGAAAGCCACAGGTTGGCGCTGGACGTGCTCGAACAGGGCAACCCGCAGGTCGAACACCACCTGTTCCCCGATGCGCGAGGAGAACATGCGTGCGGCCACCTGCGTCAGTGCCCCGCCACCGGTCACCGTGAGTACCGCGACCGCCAGCAGATGCAGCAGGCCGAGGCGCCGGCCCATGATCGCGTCGTCGATGATGGCGCGGAACAGCAGCGGCGGGATCGCGGCCAGCACGGAGGTCACGACGATCGCAGCCAGCAAGCCGGCGATTTGCAAGCGGTAGGGGCGGGCGAACTGCCACACGCGCCCCGCCAGCTCGCGGGACAGCCGCGCGTCGTGGTCGGCGGACGGCGAACCCAGTGCCCGCCAAGCGCCATAGATGCTCATGCCTCCAGTATGCCCTCGGGCGACGGCACGCCCCCGTCGTCGTGAACGCCCGGTCGCGGACAGGGCCCGGGCCGGAGTCTGAGATGAGGTGGAGCTTGTAACCTTCGCATCTGCCGACGCCCCTGGGGTGGGGCGTCTCGCTGCGATCGGTCGTCTTCCCCCAAGCCGGCCTCCGGGGTCGCCGGTTGTTGCATAATGCTGTATGTTTATCCATTACTCGGGGAAGGGGAACCGCATGGCCCATGTGGTGGGAGTGGTGGGCGCCTCCGGCTACGGCGGCGCGGAGCTGCTGCGTTTGCTCGGCGGCCACCCCGCGCTCGAGGTCGGCGTCGTGGCCGCTCATCGCCACGCCGGCCAGGCGGTCGGCGACGTGTTCCCAAACCTCGCTGCCACCACGGTATTCGTCGAAGCCGAGGTCGATGCGCTCGACGCCTGTGACCTCGTCTTCCTCGCGACCCCGCACGCACCCGCCATGGAATTGACCGGGGCCCTGTACCAGGCCGGCATTCCGGTCGTGGATCTGTCTGCCGCGTTCAGGCTCCAACCTGATGACTTCGCCGCCTGGTACGGCGAGTCACACCTCCACCCAGACCTCGCCCCGCGCACAGGCACGAGCGGTACGCAGGACGGTCGGGCGGTCTATGGGCTCAGTGAGTGGAACCGGCCCGCGATCCACAGCGCCCCCATCGTCGCCAACCCGGGCTGTTACCCGACCGCGGCGCTGCTCGCGCTGCTGCCCCTCGCCCACCTCGTCCTGCCCGGCACGATCGTGGTCGACGCGAAGTCCGGCACGTCGGGGGCGGGCCGCCGTCTGCAGGAGACTCTTCACCACCCTCATGTCCATGACGACGTCGCCGCCTACGGTGCCCCGACCCACCGCCACACCATCGAGATCGAACGCTGGCTGAGCGAGCTTGGTGGCGGCGACCTGGGACTGGTGTCGTTCACCCCGCACCTCGTTCCGATGGCCCGCGGCCTGTTCGCCACCTGCTACGCGCACCTGCGTGAGGACACCACACCCGATGACGTCATAGCCGCCCTGCTGGACCGCTATGCCGAGGAGCCGTTCGTTCGCGTGCTGCCCTCCGGCCGTTTCCCGCACACGAAGGCGGTGAGCGGCTCCAACGGCTGTCAGCTCGCTGCCGTGGTGGACGAGCGGACCCGCCGCGTCGTCGTCACGAGCGCTATCGACAACCTCGGCAAGGGCGCCGCCGGTCAGGCGCTGCAGAATGCGAACCTCGTTCTCGGCCTCGACGAGGGCCTCGGGCTGACCGCGGTCGGTGTCTACCCGTGAGCGGCGCTCCGCAGGAGCGTCGCGAGAGGGGCCGTCTTAGGTCTCCTAAGACGGCAACGGGAGTGGTGCAGTGCGGCGCTCCGCAGGAGCGTCGCGAGAGGGGCGTCAGATGAGCGTCACGGCCCCGTCCGGTGGAGGAGCAGTGATGTTCGGCCCGGTCGCCCGCCCCGGCCTCACCCCTGTCCCGGGGGGCGTGACCGCTGCCACCGGGTTCCGGGCGGGGGGAGTGGCGGCCGGCATGAAGCCTTCGGGGCGGGAAGACCTCGCCCTCGTCGTCTCTGACAGCGCCACAGCCGCGGCGGCCACGATCACGACGAACCGCGTGAAGGCCGCTCCGTGCCTCGTAACCGCCCGTAACGCCGCGAACGGTTGGGCCCGCGTCATCGTCTGCAACAGCGGCAACGCCAACGCCTGCACCGGTGCCAACGGACTCCACGACGCCGAAACGACGACCGAGGTCGTAGCCGCCGCGCTCGGCCTCGACCCCGCCGAGGTGCTCGTCTGCTCGACCGGCATCATCGGGGTGCCCATGCCCATGAAGGAGCTTCTCGCTGCCATCCCCAAAGCCATCGCCGACCTGTCACCCGACGGTGGGCTGCGCGCTGCCCGCGCCATTCTCACGACAGACACGAGGACGAAGGAGGCCGCGGTCCGAGTCGAGGACTCGGCCGGCACCTGTGTCGTCGGAGGCATGGCAAAAGGTGCGGGCATGATCGCCCCGAACATGGCGACGATGCTGGCCGTCGTCACCACCGACGCGCCGATCACCCCAGCCGTGCTGCGACCGATGGTCCGCCAGGCCGTGACGCGCACCTTCAACCGCATCAGCGTCGACATGTGCCCGTCGACGAACGACACGGTCATCGTGCTCGCGAACGGCGGCCAGCCCCACCCCCCGACCCTCGCGACCTTCAGAGCCGCATTGGAGGCCGTCTGCGCCGACCTTGCCCGCGCCGTGGTCGAGGACGGGGAAGGCACCTCGAAGGTAGCCGAAATCCGGGTCACAGGGGCACGCTCCGAGGAACACGCCCTGGCTCTGGCCCGGGCAATCGTAGGCTCGACGCTCGTGCGTGCCGCCCTGCATGGCGCCGACCCGAACTGGGGCCGAGTCCTCGCGGCCATGGGCTCGTCAAACGTCGACTTCGATCCGGACCGCGTGGCGGTGAAGTTCGGGGCGAGCGAGCCACCAGACTCCGCGGGTCAGCCGGTGACGAGCAAGGCGATCACGGTCTGCCGCTTCGGTGTTGCCACTTCCTTCGACCGTGGGCAGGTGGCGGCGCTGCTGGCGAAGTCAGCCGTCGAGGTCACCGTCGACCTCGGCCTGGGCGCCGCGGAGGTCAGCTTCCTCACCGCCGACCTCACCCCCGACTACGTCGCCGAGAACGCCTACTACACGACTTAGGCCGGTCCGCCGGGCGCCAGCGGGGCGCAACCGGAGGACGGTCACTGGAGACGGGCACAGGAGAACGGCTATGGCAGCGGTCACTCCCCCCAACATTCTGGCGAGCACCGCCCAGGCGAAGGCCGCGGTGCTCCGCGAAGCGCTGCCGTGGATCACGCGCTTCCACGGCGAGACGGTCGTCATCAAGTACGGCGGCAGCGCGATGACAGACGAGCAACTGAAGCGCTCCTTCGCGGCCGACGTTGCGCTGCTCCACTTCGTAGGGCTGCGACCGGTCGTCGTCCATGGTGGCGGCCCGCAGATCAACGAGGTGTGCGGCCGACTCGGAATGCGCACCACCTTCGTGAGCGGGATGCGCGTCACCGACGAGGCGACCATGGACGTCGTCCGCATGGTCCTGCTGGGACAGATCAACCCCG
>JALYGD010000294.1 GCA_030777265.1 Actinomycetota bacterium
CGTAGGCGTCGACCGCGCCCCGCCGGTCGCCGGCGCTCATGCGCGCGTCGCCGAGTGCGAGCAGCAGCTCCATCTGCCGGGACTCCTCGCCGCCGAGCTGATCCAGCAGGTCCAGCGCCAGCGTGAAGTGCTCGGCGGCCTCCTCGTAGGCCAGCCGCTGGAGTGCCCGCCGCCCGGCCGACCGGGCGTAGTCCAGGGCCTTGTCCCGAGTGTCCGCTGTCGAGGCCAGGTCGAAGTGGTGGGCGAGGGCGCTGGAGTGCGACTCCGGTTTGTCAGATCGGGCCTCGATGGCGTCACCCACGCGGCGGTGCAGGGCCGCTCGGCGGGAGGCGGGGAGATCGGCGTAGAACGTGTCGCGGATGAGCGAATGCGCGAACCGGTAGCGTGTCCTCGCTTCGCCGGGCGACTGGACGAGCTCTGTCCGCACGCCCTCCCCGAGCAGATCAACCAGCCCGGCTTCCGGGGTTCCGGTGACCTCTGCCAGGATGTCAACGCCGAACTCGTGGCCGATCACCGAGGCCTCGGCCAGCACACGGACACCGTCGTGCGACAGCGGAGCTGAGCGCTCGTGGATCACCTCCGCGACCGTCTGCGGCAGCATCGACAGAGACGATGCGCCTCGCTGGGTCAGCGACTTCAGTCGTCCCTGCGATTCGAGTAGACGCACCACCTGCCGGATGAAGAAGGGGTTTCCCGCGCTGCGCTCGTAGACGAGCCGCGCGACACGCTCGCTGACCGGGCTGGCGGCGATGTCCCCTGCGAGCCGCATCGATTCGTCAGCGGTGAGACCGCTGAGCCGGATCACGGTGCCGAGTCGGGACAGCCGAGCCAGACCGTGGCTCAGGGGGCTGCCGGAAACGAGTTTGGAGTCGCGGTACAGGCCCAGGATCAGGAGCCGGTGGCCGTGCAGCCGGTTGGCCACGAACTCCAACAGCAGCAGCGAAGAGGTGTCAGCCCACTGCAGGTCGTCGAGCACGATCACGAGGGGACGGGCCCCGGCCGCCTCGTGGAGCCTCGTGAAGAAGCTGTCGAACAGTCGAAAGCGCAGTTGCCGGGACTCCCCCGGGGATACCGGCCGGGGAGTGGGCTCGGCCGGGGCGAGGGCGTCCAGCTCGGCGGGCCCTGGTAGGAGGTCGTCCAGGTCGACCTCGCCGGGATCAGGAGCGGAAGGTTCCGAGCCCGAGGCCCGAGCACATGCGCGCAGCACCTGCAACCAGGGCCAGTACGGGGGTGCGGCATCGTCGGCGGCAGACTCCCAGGCGACCGTGGCCCTGCGGGCCTGCGCCACCCGCGCGAGCTCTTGGGCCAGGCGGGTCTTGCCGATCCCGGCATCGCCGCCCAGCAGCACGAGGGAGCCGCCCCCGTCAAGGGCGGCGGCGAGCATCACCCGCAGGAGGGTGAGCTCGCGGTTCCGGCCGATCAGTGAGCTGGTCGTGCCCGTGGGTTGTTTCATGCCTGCGTACTCCGGAGCCGTCGGAGGCCATTGTGTGCCCCGAGGGTGACCCTCCGCCAGCGCAGCCTCACATCCTGAGGCTTTTCCTCACGTCTCAGTGCAGGCACAAAGGCCGGAAGGAGAACAAAATCCTCACCACGACACCCAGAGCACAATGCGAACGGCGGTTCGTGCGCCGTTTCGGATCGGCGTCCCGCACGAAGCTTCCACGGCGAACCTTCACACCCCCGACGGCACGTGCCGCGGCACCGCCTGCGATCAGGTTTTCTGGCTTTCCGCCGCGAAGAAGGCGGCCGCCGCCTTCAGCAGCTCACGCTCCTGGCGCAGACGCTCGTTTTCGCGCTCCAGCTCGTCCAGACGCTGACGCTCGTCGCTGGTCAGCGCCGCCGGGGCCGGCGGCCCGGAGCCGGGCAGGCTGAGGGGGTGGGAGACAGCCCAATCCGCCGGGGGTTGGAGGACGAGCGGTGCGAACCCGTCGACGCGGACCTGGTCCCCTTCTCCGATTGCGCCAGCGAGACGAGGCGGTTGCGCTCGGAGCGTGACTGGGGATGGGGCGAGGTCTTGCGCGTTCTGGGGCGCCACGAGCCCGTTGCCGGTGTGCGCAACAGGCGCCGAGGGCCGGGCCGGCTCGGATCGGTGCCCGGGTGGTCGACTGCCAGGTGGACGCTTTGCCCACGTCACCGGGGCCGGCCAGGGCGATGTGGCGAGAGCGCCCGCAATGACGCCAGCATTCGTCCAGGGGTCGTCGCGCGCTCCGTTCCGCCCCCACTGCAATGTCTTGAATCCGTGCGCATTGAAGGCGTGTATCACCTCGCGGACGTAGTCGACGCTGCCCTCGAGCAGTCCGGCGATGGCCTCGGCCGAGCGTCCCTGGGCTGAGGCGAGCAGGATCGTCGCTCGGCGCTGCGGGACCGGGTCCCGACTGGTGTGAGCGGTGCGGACGAGCCGCTGACCCTCCTCGCCGGTCAAATGACGGACGAATACTTCGGCCTGACGTGGCATGCCCACTCCTCGAGGTCTGGTGACGATCGCGTGAGTATTCACGATCAGCAACGGAAGCCGACTCATTTGTCCCAGATGAGCCGCTGGCGGGACCAGGGCGCCGACGAGAAGACAACGGAGAGGCGGGCGGGACTTGATCGCGCACTGGGAGGCGGGCAGCGCGCGTGAGGACACACCCGGCGCCCGGGCCAGTTCCGTCGCTGTCTCAGGAGACCTGAGACGGCTCCTCTCGCGAACGCTCCTGCGGAGCGCCGCTCACAGGGCTGACCGCTTCCTCCAGCCCCGGCTGGCGCCTGAGGCGGTAGGTGAGCACTTAGGATGGCGAAATGCGCATCAGGATGAAGGTCATATCAGTCGACGACGCCTCGTCATGGACTGTGATCGAGCAGGAGGCGGGGGCCGATCCTGCGGTCCAAGGCTCCGGCCCACACTCCTTCCTGTGCGGTGCCTGCGGAACCGTCCTGGTGGAAGGCGCCCGGCTCGGTCAGATCGAGAGCGCGGTGTTCCGGTGTGTGCAGTGCCGCAAGCTGAACGCCATGCCCAGGGTCATGGGCGGGGACGCGCCTCAGGGCTGACCGCGCAGGCAGTTCCGGGTGGGGCCGGAGGCCCGGGCGGGCCAGTTCGGATCGCCAGGCACACCTCGTAGGCAGAGGGTCCCCTCTGGTGTAGCCTGTGGCCACGGACCGGCTCAGCGATCTCGAACTCGATCTCGAACTCGATCTCGAACTCGATCTAGTGAACTCCGAGCTGTCCGGAACACGCGCGCCGACCGCGCTCCCGCCCGGGGGCGAAACTGCAGGCGCCGAGATCGACCGGCGGGCTCACCTCCTTCCGTCGTCTTCGGGCGTGTTCGCCCACCTACGACGACGCCGCTGACGAGCCACATGCCGACGCCGCGTCCTCGTGCCCGCGCACATACCGCTGCGCGACCGAAGATCGCCCGCGCTGCCGCGCGGGCAGGAGCAGACCTCTTCATGACCACGTTCACCCAGCTCGGCGTGCCCCGGGACCTCACCGACGCCCTCGCCCGCCGCGCCGTCACCACTCCGTTTCCCATTCAGGAGGCGACCATCCAGGAGGCACTGGCCGGCCGCGACCTGTGCGGTCGCGCGCCGACCGGTTGGGGCAAGACCCTCGCCTTCTGCATCCCGCTGGCAATGAAGGCCCGAAAAGGCGTCCCCGGCCGACCGAGCGCGCTCGTGCTCGTGCCCACCAGGGAGCTCGCGGCCCAGGTCTGCGAGGAGCTGCGACCCCTGGCCGAGACGCGCGGCAGGTCTGTCGCGACGTTCTACGGCGGAACGAACCTGGCAGCTGACCTGAAGCGCTTGCGTCGCGGGGTGGACATCGCGATCGCCTGTCCCGGGCGCCTCGCCGACCTCGAACGCCGCGGGGCGGTGGCCCTGGCGGACGTGGGCATCGTCGTGATCGACGAGGCCGACCGCATGGCCGACATGGGTTTCCTCCCGGAAGTCACGCGCCTGCTGGACGGCACGTCGGCCGACCGCCAGACGTTGCTGTTCTCCGCGACGCTCGACGGAGACGTCGATGTGCTCAGCCGCCGCTACCAGCGGGACCCCGTGTGCCACGACCTGACCACGGCCGAGGAGGACCGCGGGGACGTCCGCCACTTCTTCTGGCACACCTCAGGCAACGAGCGCGTCGGCGTCGCCCGCGACATCCTCCAGACGGTCACGCCCGCGATCCTGTTCACGCGCACGAAGCACGGCGCGGACCGGCTCACCAAGCAGCTCAAGCGTCAGGGGGTGCGTGCCGCCGCGATCCACGGCAACCGCTCGCAAAACCAGCGGGAGCAGGCGCTGGCGGACTTCTCTCAGGGACGGGTGGCCGCCCTGGTGGCGACCGACGTCGCGGCCCGAGGGATCCACGTCGCCAACGTGGGAATCGTCGTGCACTTCGATCCCCCGGCGAGCGGCAAGGACTACGTCCACCGCTCAGGGCGTACCGGACGTGCCGGCGCCGACGGGCTGGTCGTCACCCTGGTGACACCCGACAAGGTGCGCGACGTCAAAGGGCTCCAGCGGGCGCTCGCTCTCAGCCAGCACGTCGAGAAGATCGCGCTGAGAGACTTGACAGACGCGACCGTCCGCGGTGGCGGTCTTCGCCCTGGCGAAGGCGACGGGCCGGCCGGGGGCCCCGCTGCGCCCCAGCTGCCG
>JALYGD010000295.1 GCA_030777265.1 Actinomycetota bacterium
GGGCGAGTGTGCTCCCGGCCGTCAAGGTCCGGCCCCGACGATCGAAGCTCCACGAAGCGCAGCGAACGCGGTCGTCTTCGCGGTAACGCAGCTGCACCGTCCAGCGGCCGTCGACCCTCCGGTTCGCGGTCCACGAGATGTTGTCGGGATCGGTACCCCGGACAGAGAGATTGCGGGTCACGGCCACGACGAGGGGCTGTCGCGAATTGCCGGCGGCAGAGCCCAGGGGGGTGGTAAGCGCTTCTTGAATCACCTGTGTCCGCTCCGCGAGGATCGGTGGCAGCCAGCGCTCGACGCGCTGGAGGTCGATTCCCGCGAGCTTCGCGACAGTCCGCAGCGAGCGGCCCGCTCGCAGCAGCGCCTGGATCTCGGCAGGCGTCAAGCGGCTCTCCGGCTGGGGCATCGGGGTGGTTGCGTCCGCGGTTGGCGTTCCCTTCGACTCCGAATCAGCATGAGCTGTCGGTGGTTGGGCGAGCTCCGGGCCGGGTGGGACCCCAGTTTCCCCCCCGTCGAGGGAGCTTGGGTCGTCGGCTCCGGGCGTGTCGGCGTCCGTCCGCGGGCCCCACCGATCGGGCCCGTACCCCTCACGCCCCGTCACCGGGCCGGCCGGCTCGACCTCAGGAGCCGGGCGGGCGTGGTGCATGCCCCCAGCCTTGTCGTCCCCGATCGAGTCCTGCCCGGCAGTGGATGAGACCTCGAGCCCAGCGGCCGCACTAGTCCCCTCGAGGTCGTCGACGATTCTGACCCGGGGCCCTGCTTCCATACCCGCCGCCCGCCGACGCTCGCGGACCTCGTCGAGCGTGAGGAGGAGGTCGAGATCGATTTCGAGCCGATAACGGCCGCGACGGTGGTCGGGCTCGAGGTCCAAGACAATGTGTCGCAGGTCTGCCGTGTAGCCGATGAGGTGCACGTCGATCACGATCATCTCCGGCGGCTGTGCTCCTGCCCCTCGAACGGCCGCGTGAGGTGGCCCTCTGCTGGTTCCGGGAAGCAGCTTCCCACCATCCTGCACGGCTCGCTCGCCGCGCGCCAACTTACCGCGCCTGCTGGGCCGTAGGGCCTGGCTCCTACTACACGACGGCCGCAAGGAACTCTCGCGTGCCGATGACGTCGACCCCGTGGTCCGCCAGGCGGGTGGCCAGTTCCCGGTCGTCGGTGACGACCGCTACGGGCTCGTCAGGAGCAAGCGCAGCGACGATCGCCACGAGCTCGTCGTCGGCGGTCCCTCCCTTGGTGAAGGTGATCGCAACCGCACGAGAGCTCGTGGCGGGCGGACTGGCGAGGGGGTCACCGTCGAACACCACGCGGCATCGGACGCCGGTCCGAGCAACGAGCCCTTCGAGCAGCCGCACGAGCCACAGTCGCTGGTGCTCGAGTGGCAGGTGATTCCGATGCTGCTTCGTGACGTTGTAGCCGTCGACCAGTACCCAGCGGCCGGCGGCCAGCAGTGCCGCCGCCGCGTCTACCGTCCCCGGGGCCATGCCCCGTGGCAGGCGGCTGGGACGTCCAGCTGCGGCGAGCCGCTGGGGGCGCCGGGCTCGCTGCGAATCATCTCGTTCCGCCTGATGTTCCGCGGCGGCACGGCGGCTCGCTTCTCGCCGCCGCGCTTGTATGCGTTCCTCCTCCGCCCGGCGAAAGCCGCGCAGCTCGTCGCGAGCGGCTGCGAGCTGTGCCTCCGCATGCCGGGTGGCGCGTTCGATCGCCTGTTCCCGCTCCGCGGCGATGTCCTCGAGCTTTCGAGCGAGCTCATCGCGCTCGGCAGACATCTGCTCCAGCTTGACCTGGAGGGCGTCGCTGCGTTCCCGCTCGATCTCGAGTCGCGCCTCAAGGCCGGTCGCGCGCCTCCGGGCTGCGTCGCGTTGCTCGACCAGCTCCCGACCTCGGGCGCGAATCTGAGGGTCACGCTTTGGATGGCCAGTCGGGCGGGCGCCTGCCGTAGGTGACTTCGGTGCCGGTGAGACCGGAGCTGGGCTCGGTGGGGGCTCATCACCTTTCAACAGCCAGCCGAAGTGACGCGCGGCCTCCTCGTCACCTGCCAGACGCTCGACCGTTTCACGCCACAACGGTCCACCGGCAGCAATGAGACGGCACAGGTCGCGTCGCGACCTTCCGGACGCGAGCTTCGCGGACGGAGTCGCCCGCAGCTGAGCCATACGCGGGGTGACGAGGTCGTCTTCGAGCGCGTTGAGCGCGGCACGAACGAAGGTGAGCAGCAGCACCCAGTCCTCGCGGGGTAGCTGCTCGAGCGACGTCTCGGCAGGCGGAGCGCTGGAACCGCTCGCGTCGCCCCCCGTCACAGTCTTACCAGTCCCTCCCGCTGCGTCACGCTCTTGCTTTTCCCTGCCCGCCCGGGCCTGCGGCCCTCCCGCACCTGCCCGCCCGGGCCTGCGGCCCTCCCGGCATACCATCTCGTCGTGGCCTTGGGCAAGCCAAGCACTCCTGGGAACCAGGGGCGCTCCGGTCCAACCTCAGTTCTTCGAAATCACCACGCCGAGGTGCTGAAGGCGCTCGAGGAAGGTCTCCAGGCGTTCTCCCTCGAGGGCTGCTATGGCGTCGAGGTCCTCGTGACGGACGAACAGCAGATGGGAACTCTCGCCGCGCCGCGACTGGATGTA
>JALYGD010000296.1 GCA_030777265.1 Actinomycetota bacterium
AGGGGTTGACGAACCGGGAGATCGCCGAGCGGGTCTTCCTCGCGGAGAAGACCGTGCGCAACTACGTCTCGAACGTGCTCGCGAAGCTCGGCATGAAGAACCGGACGCAGGTTGCGGCCTACGTGGCTCGTTGCGCCTACGAGCGCGGAAATGGCACTGTGCACAGGGCGCACTGACAATGATGCTACCAGTAGTCCCAAGGGTGAGAAGCCTGTTTTGTTCAAACGCTTCCGTTACCGAGCGTGGCACTCAGATTCTGGTCTTTACGCCGTAGTCCCCTTACTGCCAACATACTGCGCTATGCGGACTACCAGGGGTACCGGAAACGGCCTAGAACCGGGCTGCTCAGACGCTGGCGCCGTCGCCATCGTTCTGCCTGCGACGCTTCCTCCCCAGTCGGTAGTACCCCGGCCGGAGACGCACCCCTCCTGTGCGCCGGACGAAGAGGGGGCAGACGATCGCTGCCCTGAGCGGGAGTTGCTCGACCTTCTCCCGGATCCCTACCTCTCGACCGACCACGTGGGACGGATCCTCGAGGCGAACGCCGCGGCCTGCGACCTGTTCGCGCTGAGCAGGGGTGAACTGCAGGGCTCCTCGCTGCTCGACTTCGTCGTTCCCGATGATGCCCACCGGGTCACTGCCGTCCTCGTCGGGAACCCCTCTGCAGCCGCGACGGATCCCGTGGAAGCCGGACTGCGGTCGGCCGACGGTCAAACGGTCGTGGCCGAGCTGCGGGCCCGCCCGCAGCTGCGAGCTGGGCGGGGACGGGCCGAAGGCCCGGGCGGGTGGGAAGATGGACGGGCACAGGTCCGGTGGTTTGTGCGTGACGTCACCCATCAGCGGGAGGCAGAGCGGGCGCTACGCGACCAGGTTGAGAGATACGGTCAACTCGCGACGCGGCTGCCGGTGCTCACCTACTCCCTGGACGCTGAGCATCCCGACGGCGTCTCCACGTTCGTAAGTCCCCGTATGGCGGAGCTGCTCGGCTTCCCGGTCGAGGACTTGCTGGCCCTCCCCGAGTTGTGGCGTCGGCAGATCCATCCCGACGACCGAGCGCTCGTGTTGGCCGAACGGAGCGGCGCCTTCGAGAAGATCTCTCCGATGCGCTGCGAGTATCGCGTCCTCACGCGTGACGGCCTGGTGCGCCGGGTACGGGACGAGGCTCTCGTCACGACGGGTGACGCAGGCCCCCGGTTGGAGGGGGTCGTCATCGACGTCACCGACCGGGCTGGCAGGCGCGACGACCGCAGGCACGTGGAATCGCGCCGCGGGCTGACACCTTCCAGCGAAGACCGAAACACGCCTACGTTCCTGCGCCTCTTTCTCCACGACGTACGGTCACCGCTCGCGGTCGCGGTCGCGATCGTGGGGACGCTGCTGCGGGAGGAGGACCGTCTAGGTGTCGAGCAGCGGCGGGAGCTGCTGACCCGCGCGGTCACGAACCTCGAGCACATCCATCACCTGCTGTCCGAGGTGGTCGACATCGAACGCCTCGAGCAGCGCCAGGTCGCCGTCCGTCGCGAAGCGACCGACGTCAGAACGGTCGTGGAGCGGGTGGTGGCCGCCGTAGGAGAGATCGACAACCCGATCACCTTCCGCGGTCGCGCCTGCGTCGTCCACACTGACGCTTCTCTCGTCGAGCGGGCGGTGTCGAAGCTGCTCGACAACGCTCTCACGCACACTCCACCGGCGACGGGAATCTGGGTCGGGGTGGAGGACGTCGGAGATGGCGCCCTGGTGACCGTCGAGGACGAGGGAACCGGCGTGTCCGACGAATTGAAAGAGCGCATCTTCGAGGCCTTCGATCGCGGCAACGCCCCGGTGACGACCGCGGGCTTTGGTCTCGGTCTCGCGCTCGTACGGCACATCGGGCGGGTGCTGGGCGGACAGACCTGGGTCGAGGATCGCGCAGGCGGAGGGGCCTCGTTTCGGCTCTTCCTCCCCTCCGGCCCGGCCTGACTCAACTCCCAGGGCTCGTTCTCGAAACTCGGGTCACTACCGCTCCGCTGCTTGACTGCCGTAGTGTGCGCCCCGCCGCGTTCACCGAAGGCTGCGAGGTCGTGGGGTTGGCCGACTTTCCCTGGCTCACGTTCGTCATCCTGCTGCCGGCGGCAGCCGCCGTCCTCGTTACGTTCTTGCCTGCCCGGTCCGAGGTCAGCATCCGCTCGACCGCGCTCGTAGGCACGATCCTCGCGTTCCTCGTCTCGCTCGGGCTGCTCGCCAGCTTCGAGGTCGGCGAACCGGGACTCCAGCTCGTCGAGCACTACTCATGGATCCCTCAGTGGGGGGTGAGTTACAAGGTCGGGGTAGACGGCATCACCCTGCCTTTGGTGCTGCTCAGCACCTTCATAACCCCTCTGGCGATACTTGCGACCTGGAGCGAGATCAAGGAGCAGCTGAAGGCCTTCTACGTGGCCGTGCTGCTGACCGAGGCCATCATCATCGGCGTATTCGTCGCCCTCGACCTGATCCTGTTCAACGTGTTCTTCGACGCCTTGCTCGTGCCGATGTACCTCCTCATCGGTATCTGGGGTTCGGGCAACCGCCGCTACGCAGCAGTGAAGTTCTTCCTCTACAGCCTCATCGGCGGCCTCCTGATGCTCGTGGCGATTCTCTACCTCTACTTCCAGGGAGGGGCCGTCACGTTCGACTACGAGGTCCTCCGCGAGCTGAGCCTGACACAGACCGAGGAGATCTGGCTCTTCCTCGCATTCTTCATCGCTTTCGGGATCAAGCTACCGATCTGGCCGCTCCACACCTGGCTGCCCGACGCGCACACCGAGGCGCCCACGATCGGATCCGTCGACCTCGCGTCCATCCTGCTGAAGATCGGCGGCTACGGCATCATCCGCTTCCTCTTCGGGATCTTTCCCAACGCGACGCGGATTCTGGCGCTGCCCATCGTCGCGCTCGGGGTGGTCAGCATCCTCTACGGGGCGCTCGTGGCGACGATGCAGAGGGACATCAAGCGACTCGTCGCCTACTCCTCCGTCTCACACATGGGATTCGTCATCCTCGGACTGTTCGCCCTGAACCCGATGAGCGCCTCGGCCAGTGTGGTGCAGATGGTCAACCACGGCCTGTCCACCGGGGCCCTGTTCATCCTCGTCGGGTTCCTCTACCAGCGCACGCACTCACGCCTGATCGCCGAGCACTCCGGGCTGTTGCGCGCCACTCCCGTCTTCGGCGGCCTCTTCCTCGTGGTCGCGCTGTCGTCTCTTGCCCTACCCGGACTGAACGGGTTCGTCGGGGAGTTCCCGATCCTGCTCGGCAGCTTCCAGACCGTCGGCTGGTTCTCGGTCGCGGGGACCTTCGGCATGGTGTTCGCCGCCCTCTACCTCCTGTGGGCCTACCAGCGCATGTTCCACGGGCCGGTCGAAGGTAAAGCGGTGGGCATGACCGACCTCAACCTGCGGGAGATAGCAGCAATGGCGCCGATCGTGGCCCTCATCGTGGGCATCGGTGTCTACCCCCAGCCCCTCTACAGCCGCATCCAGCCGACCATGGATGCCGTCGTTGAACAGCAACGAATCCGGGGGGGCGAACCCCCGAGGGTGGGACCGGTCGCCAAGTCCGAGCAGGTCGTGGCGGCCGAAAAGTAACCAGCCCGCCTGGGTCAGCTGCCTCATCATCCTGACAGGCACCGGAGAGGTCCGAGGACAAGCAGGCCGCGACCGATACTCCTCCGTCGCCGTCTTAGGAGACCTAAGACGGCTCCTCTCGCGTCGCTCCTGCGGACCGCCGCTCATTCGTGAGCTGTCCAGCAGCTGGCTTCAACCCGTCCTAGCCGGTTTGTTCCCCCGCCTGCCCGCCTGCTTCATGCGTGCCCTCGGCGACGGGCTCCTCGCCGCGGCCTCTGAAGAGCTTCATGACTCCCATGACGAGCGCGAGCAGGACCGCCAAGATGCGCAGGGGGCGGGGCAGCTTCCGGTAGAGCCTGCGCAGGAACGGCGCCACCGCGATGATGGTCTTGAGGTCCAATTCGCTCCCCTTGGCAGTTGCGGCGCCGCGCGGCGCGGCCCCTGGTGAGATCCGGACCAGGCAGCTGAGTCAGCCCACCGTAGCCTCGTACTTCTGCTTGATCTCGTCGACGATCTCGGGGTTGGCGAGCGTCGAGGTGTCCCCGGGCTCCTCGTCCTCGGCGATGTCCTGGAGCAGGCGACGCATGATCTTGCCGGACCGCGTCTTCGGCAGCTCGTCGGAGAAGACGATCTCCGCCGGCCGCGCGATCGGGCCGATCTGGTCCGCGACGTGCTCCCGGAGCTCCTGGGCCAGGTCATCGCTGCCATCGCGATCGCCGCGCAAGGTCACGAAGGCCGCGATCGCCTGACCCTTCTCCTCGTCGCTGCGACCGATGACCGCCGCCTCGGCCACGGCCTCGTGGCTGACGAGGGCGGATTCGACCTCTGCGGTCGCGATCCGGTGACCGGCGATGTTCATGACCTCGTCAACCCGTCCGAGCACCCAGTAGTAGCCCTGCTCGTCCCGCTTCGCGCCGTCACCGGCGAAGTAGACGTCCCCGAACCGGGCCCAGAAGCTTTCCTCGTAGCGCTCGGGATCCCTCCAGAGCCCCCGCAGCATCGAAGGCCACGGCTCCGTCAGGACGAGGTAACCGCCGCCTGGTAGCTGGACGGACTCGCCCTGCTCGTCGTAGACATCGGCCCTGATGCCGGGTAGTGGGAAGGTCGTGCTCCCAGGCTTCAGCTCGGTCACGCCGGGGAGCGGACTGATCATGATGGCGCCTGTCTCCGTCTGCCACCAGGTGTCGACGATGGGGCAGCGCTCGCCGCCGATGACCCGCCAGTACCACAGCCACGCCTCGGGGTTGATCGGCTCACCGACGGTGCCGAGGACTCGGAGCTGCGACAGGTCATGGCCCTCCGGGTGCTCCTCTCCCCACTTCATGAAGGACCGGA
>JALYGD010000297.1 GCA_030777265.1 Actinomycetota bacterium
CGACGAGCGCGTGGTGGAAGGAGGAACGCCACGGCGTTTTCGTCGACTACAACCAGAACGCGCGGGATCGCACTGTGGCTTCCGCTTTCAGCGTGCGGCCCACGGGCCTCGTGTCCACCCCGCTGACCTGGGAGGAGGTCCGTGACGCCGATCCGCGTGACTTCCCCATGGACCGCTTCGTCGCGCGATACGAAGCCGTCGGGGATCTCACGGCAGGGATCGACGAGGCGGTCGGTGACCTCGAGGGGCTGCTCGAACTGGCCCGTCGCGATGAGGAAGGAGGTTTGGGCGACGCGCCCTGGCCCCCGCACTTTCCGAAGCAGGACGGGGAGCCTGTCCGGGCCCAGCCGTCGCGACGCCGCCGCCACGCGGACGGATCGTGAGCAGTCGTGACGCCGACCGGGGAACATGCACGTACTGTTGTCGTTTGAGCCCAGCCACCAGCACGCTCAGCGCTGCAAATCGGTTGTTCTGACCGTCTCAGGGAGGCCGGTGGCGGCGCGGACGAAGCACGCTACCTCGTCGATGGCGTCATGGGCGGCATCGAGCACGCGAAGGAAGCGCACGAAGCCGTGGATCATCCCCTGGTAGTTGCGCAGCACCGTGGGCACGCCGGCGGCTTCGAGACGTTTCGCGTACAACACGCCCTCGTCCCGCAGCGGGTCGTGACCCGCAACGATGAGCAGGGTTCGAGGCAGCCCGCTGAGATCAGCGCGGTGAAGGGGTGTCACCTCTGGGAGGTCCCAGTCGCCTTCGGGTCCGAGGTAGCGGCTCCAGCACCAGCGCAGCTCCTCACGGGCCAGGTAGTACCCTTCGGCGAACTCCGTGATCGACTCGGAGCCCATCGTGGGGTCGAGCGCCGGGTACACGAGAACCTGGAAGCTCGGCCGGAAAGGGCGGTGATCGACTGCCCGGGCCGCGACGAGCCCCGCCAGGTGGCCCCCTGCGCTATCCCCGGCAACGCCCAACCGCCCCGGGTCCCCGGCGAAGTGGGCGGCTTGGTCTTCCGCCCAGCACGTTGCTGTGTACGCGTCTTCGAGAGCGGCGGGGTGGCGATGCTCGGGTGCCAGCCGGTAGCCAACACTGACGAGGACGCAATCGGCTCGCACCGCAAGATGACGACACAGCGCGTCGTAGGTGCCGAGCGTACCGACGACCCAACCGCCGCCGTGGATGTAGACCATGACAGGAAAGGGACCCGCGCCCCGCGGGCGGTAGATACGGAGGGGGAGGTCCCCGGCGTCGGTTGCGATGCGCTCGTCGGTCACCGCCCCGACCTGGGGTCCTGCCCCCGCGAGTGCTGGCGTTTGTTCCGCATGAGCCGCGCGGGCCTCGGCGGGGGTCAGGTCGTGCATCGGCGGGGGCCCCGACTCGGCGATCTCCTGCAACAGTTGCCTAGCTTGAGGATCCAGCGGCATCAGCGCCTCCGGCCGCGAGCGAAAGTGACCGCTCCGCGCAACCACAGCCAGGCTACTCACGACGGAGGGGAGGCCCCAGGAGGTGGGGGAGCGAGAGCTGAGAGTCTGCGCGGCCGGGGGCCGCGACGACGAAGCCGATCACTGGCGGGCCGCGATCCTCGTCCGGGCCCGATGACCACGTCGCCGCGTGCCCGATCGCGAGCCCGTCGGCATCGAGGACTGGCAGCCCGACGATCCGCGAGGCGAAGATGACCTCGTCCACGGGCGGGACGATACGCCGTCCGGTCGTCTGTGGCCGCCCCTGCGGCGGCCGTCACAGTTCCCGACCTTTCCGGCCAGGTGCCTCTGTCCGCCCGTCCGCGTACAACTAGTGTCGCTGGATGTAGAAGGAAGGCAGAGGCTGCTCAACAAAGGAGCCAACATGTCGAAGATCGGACGTCCCCGTCGCATCAAGCGGGTCGCGCCCGCTCCCGCTCCCGATCCACGCCGGTGGAGCGAACCCGCCCCTGCCCCCGCGTCCCCCCCTGCGACACCTAAGACGACCCCGCAGCCTGCGACGCCGGGGCCGGCCAAGGGATCGTGAACGCAATCCACGAGGCCGCGCTCGTGGTCTCGCTCTGCGCGCTCGCGGTCATCGCGGCCGCGTTGACTCTGGGCTGGATGCCGTGGCTGCGGTCGCTCGTCTGGTCGGGTCGACTCCCGCGCCGTCTCGGTGCCTTACCCACCGAGGAGGTGCCGGCCGACGAGGCGCCGCGTGGCTGGAAGTGTGCCCAGCTGCTCGTCTCCCCCCATCAAGGGGAAATCCGACTTGCGGGGGTCACGATCGGGGGCGCCTACCGCGTGGAGGACGCGGCGGCATGCGTGCTGGGCCGAGGACATCCGCCGCCATCGCTCAGCTGTGAGTGCGGGTTCTACGCCTTCTCGCAGCGGATGGATGCGGAGAACATGCTCGCTTGCCGCTTCGGCTATGACGAGCAGGTGGTCGTTCGGGTGCTCTGCGAGGTCGACCTGTCTGGGACCGTGATCGTCTGCGACCGTGGCTACCGCGCGGAACGGCAACGTGTGCTCAGTATCGGGCTGCTGCCGTGGTGCGCTGACTGCGCCGCCACCGGCAAGCTTGTCCGGGCCAGTCTGGTGGGGACGGAAGGACGACTCCCGACGGGGGCCTGGGTGTCGGTGGACGAGCTGCACGCCTCCCAGGGCCTCCACCCGAGCGTGCGGGTCCGCAAGGAGTGGGCGGCGCTGCGGCCGTTGTGCGAGCGCTGTGGCGAGTTCGTAGGCCGGACGGGCATAGCCTTCACTCTTTTGACCGCTGCCCAGCGCCTGGGCACGGAAGTGCGGTGGCTGGATGCGGGGCTCATAGCCGGAGAGCGGGTGCTCGCAGGCCACCGCCCGCGGCGGCTGTGGAACCCGTGAGCGGCAGCTCGGGTTGCCTCGGAGGGATCCTCACCGGAGACGTGTCGCCCCGGACGGGAGCGGACCGACCTCCCTGACAGCGGGGACAGCGTCAGGCGTGGAGGCGCGCCACCCGCGCCATCTCCTTCTCCGGTTCTTCAGACCGCCAGGACCATAGGTCGGTGAGTTCGGCGACCTCGGAGAGCGTCAGGGTCTCGCGTGCCACTAGGGCATCGGCAACGGAGTGGAGCCGGTGCACGTGGTCCTGGAGGATGGTGTGGGCGGCTTGTTGGGCGTTCCGCAGCAGTTTGCGGACCGCTAGATCGGACGGCATCCCGTTGGGGGGCGAAGTGCCCCCGGGGTCGCGGCCCGCCAACTCCAGCTTTCCGGTCATCGCCCATCGCTCCACCATGCGGCGAGCCAACTTGGCGGCGTCGTCGAGATCGTCCTCTGCGCGGGTGGTGGGATCACCGAAGATCAGCACCTCTGCGGCACGGCCGCCGAGCAGGACGATGAGCTGGGCCATGAGCTCCCGCTTGGTGGCGATCTCGCGGTCGTCACCGAGCGACCATGGCGACCCTGTCGTAGCTGTCCGCGTGACCAGCGAGAGACGCGTCGGCGGTTTGACACCCCGCAGCACCAGCGTGAGCAGGACGTGCCCGGCCTCGTGGACGGCGATGAGGCGCTTCTCCTCCTCGTCCAGCAGTCGGGAACTGCGGGTGCCTCGGCTGATGCGAGTGATCGCTTCCTCGACATCCTCCATTGCGATCTTCGTGCGGTGGCGGCGGGCGGCGAGCAGTGCCGCCTCGTTGACGAGGCTGGCGAGCTCGGCTGCGGAAAGGCCTGCGGTCTGGCTGGCCACCTCTCCCCAATCGACGTGGCGGGAGAACGGCCGGCGTTGCGCATAGAGACGGAGGACGGCCTCACGGCCGGTGATGTCGGGCCGGTCTATCTGCACGCGACGGTCGAAGCGTCCGGGGCGTACCAGCGCGGGGTCGAGCAGCTCCGGCCGGTTTGTCGCCCCGACCATCAGCACTCCCCGGGCGCCGACGAAGCCGTCGAGCTCCACGAGCAACTGGTTCAGGGTGTGGTCGTACTCGCGGTCGCCGGCTGTGCCGCTGCTGCGCCGTCGGCCGACCGCGTCGAGTTCGTCGATGAAGACGATCGCCGGTGCTTTGCGCTTGGCTTCGTTGAAGAGCCGGCGAATTCTGGCCGCGCCGAGGCCAACGTACTGCTCGACGAAGCTCGCCGCCGAGACGTAGTAGAAGGGCACGCCTGTCTCCCCGGCCAACGCCCGTGCCAGCAGAGTCTTGCCGTTGCCGGGCGGGCCGCACAGGAGGATGCCGCGAGGCAGGTCGGCGCCCACTGTCTCGAAGCGGCTGGGATCGGCGAGGTAGTCGCGCATCTCGTCGAGCTCGGCGATCGCGTCGTCGAGACCGGCGACATCGGCAAAGGCGACGGTGGGGTGCTCGGAGGCAAACTCGGAGTCGGCTTCGACGGGCCGATCGGCAGCGGCTTGGCGCGTCGCACGCCGGCGTCCCGTCACTGCGAAGTAGAAGACGAGGCCGGTACCGGTGACGATCAGCAGCGCCGCCGCCAGGAACTCCATCCGCACCAGCTCGCTCACCCGGTGTCCGCC
>JALYGD010000298.1 GCA_030777265.1 Actinomycetota bacterium
GCTCGGAGTCTGTCTCGGCCACCAGTGCATCGGACACGTCTACGGTGGTCGGATAGTAGGCGCGCCCGAATTGGTGCACGGCAAGACCAGCCGCATCTACCACCGTCGCGAAGGCGTCCTGGCAGGCTTGCCCCTGCCGTTCGAGGCCACTCGCTACCACTCTCTCATAGTCGAGCGGGAGTCCTTTCCCCGAGATTTGAAGGTCACCGCTGAAACCGCCGGCGGGCTCGTCATGGGCTTGCGACACCGCCGTCTCGAAGTCGAGGGGGTCCAGTTCCATCCCGAGTCGATCCTGACCCCTGTCGGCCCCCGCTTGCTCGCGAACTTTCTCGCGCGCTGTGGCAGCCTTGCGGAGGATCCAGCAAGGACCCCACGCGCAGCTGCCACCGCCGCCCCGGCAGGTTCTGACGTTCCGGCCGGCCACTAACCGTCAGCGTCGCAAGGCTTCAATGGCGTCTTGGACGTTGGTCACCGCTACCACCTCGATCCCTTCCGGGGAGAGCTCACGGAACTGCGCGGCCTGTTCGGCGGGGGCGAGGAAGATCGTCGCCTGCGCTAGCTCGGCGGCGTGAATCTTCTCTTCCACGCCGCCGATCGGGCCGACCGCTCCCGACAGGACGACGGTGCCCGTACCCGCGATCCGACGTCCGCGGGTGAGGTCCACCGGATCGAAGAGGTCGTAGACGGCGAGCGCCAGCATGAGGCCCGCTGAGGAACCTCCGATATCGGAGACGTCGTCGACGGTGACCCCCTCCGGCAAGGCGATCCGTTCGTGCACCGTCATGACGGAGACGCCGAGTCCCGTCTGGGACGAGCCGGGGATGGTTCCGACAGCAATGTCTACGTTGAGCTCCGCATCGTCGCGTCGGACCGCGAGCCGGAGCTTCTCCCCAGCTGCCGCCCGAGCGGTTCTCACTGCCAGGTCGGTCGCCAACCTCACGGGCTCGCCATTGACGGCCACGATGACATCACCCGATTTGAGCAGTCCCTCCGCATTGCTGCCGGGTATCACCTGCAAGACCTCGGCCCCCTCCCCCGACACCGACACCTGGTGGCCGGAGAGGCGCAGCCCGACCGCGGCCGCCACACGTACGCTCTCCTCGAACAGCCGGGTCTGCGCCTCCCGGAACTCCTGCTCATTCACCCCCGCAGGCCGAATCGCGCTCAGGGGAACAAGCTCCGCGTTCGGATCGAAGAACTGGGCCCCGACTGCCCGCACCGCGGTGGCCGGTCCGACGTTGACCGTCGTCATGAGCAACTCGCCGCTCAAGGCGTCGGATGCCCCAGTGACCCGCACCGTGTCCAACACCGGCATGGCTGGCGCCGGTGAGATGACATAGAGCGGCAACGGCACGAACACCAGGGCGACGGCTATGACGAGGGTGGAGAGAGCGAAGAAGGCCTTTCTCACCCGCTCGCCTCACACGGCAGGAGCCGACGACGCCGACTCGCACGACGGTCCGCTTGGCCGAGCTGGGCGCCAAGGTTCGGCCCCGCGACGAGGAGGCTCGGCGCCACGACGAGGAGGCCACGGCGCTTTGACACGTCGCAGCCGAACATCTCACGACGGATCGAGGCGGAGACCTTGCGGTCAAGGAGAGGCGCTTGCGCGAGCACGCCGCAACGCTACCACTGGACCCGCAACGCTCGGCTCGTCCTCGCCAAGCTTCCTGCCCGAGGGCGCTGCGCTCGGCCGGCCGATCGGTCTGCTCGACCCGCCGCTGGGGGCGATTAGGGTGAAGGTATGAGCCTCGACGAGCAGACGATCCTCGACCTCATCAACCTTCGCGATGGCGTGGGCGTGCTGTCGGTGTTCGTGGGCATAACACCGGAACGTGCGGCTGAGCCTCGGCCTGGCTGGCCCATTGCCATAAGAAATGAGTTGCGGGCACTGCGACAGCGGGTGAAGGAAGAAGGTCCCCACGAACGTTGGGTTGCCTTGTCGGAGCGGGTCGAGAAGCTCGAGCCCGAACTCGAGCGTCTGCTCGACGCCTCCAGGTATGGGCGGGGCCGCGCCTTGTTCGCGACCGTGGTCGATGATCGGGTCGAGACCGTCGCGATCCAGATCCCCTTTCAGGACCGTGTCGTCTTCGACCGCAGCGCCTACATCCGTCCACTCGTCGCTGTCTACGACGAAGCTCGACCGGCCGGTATCGCAGTCGTCTACAGCCGTGGGGTGCGACTGCTCGAGTGGCGTGTAGGGGAGGCGGAGGAGCTGTTCCACGAGGTGTTCACGGTGGGGGGGCGTGACTGGCGCGAACACACCGGGCCCGCGCCCGCCCAGCCACTCGACACGCGCCCCGGCGGTCATCGGCGCGACCGCTACCAGGAGCGGGTCGACGAGAACCGCAACCGCTTCCTGCGGGAGCAAGCTGGTGCGGTCGCAGACCTGGCCAACCGCCGCAGCTGGGATCGGCTAATCGTCGCCGGAGACCCCCGGCTCACGAAATCGTTCTCGGAGGAGTTGCATCCGTCACCCGGCGAGCAGCTACTCGTCTTCGACCTGTCGTGGGAGGAGGAAGCCCCGAACAACATCGCCGAGGCGGCCTGGAACCAGCTGAAGACCCTGCGCCGGGAGCGGGAGCGCAATCTCGTCGAGGAGGCGAAGAATCGGGCACTGGCGGGTGGCACCGGCGCGCTCGGGCTCGACGACGTGCTCGCCGCGCTCAACGAGGGGCGGGTTGAACGACTGCTGTTCGACGTGGACGCGTCGTTCTCGGGCTACCGTACACCGGAAGGGCTGCTCTACGCGACGGACCAGATCCCGACGGTTCAGGAGACCATCGAGGAGCCGCTCCTTCTGGAGCGCATGATCGAGCGGGCGGTCACGACGAGCGCGAAGGTCACACCGCTCGAGGGCGAAGGGGCCGAGGCGCTGCGGGTACACAGGGGAGTTGCGGCGCTGCTTCGCTGGTAGCTGCGGCGGCACGACTCGCCTTCTTCCACCCCCTCCGCGGGGCCGCGCCATCCTTTCCGGCCTGCGTCGAACGTCGTCCATGAGGCGGGGGTCAGGGACGCCCAGGAAGGGTGAGCACTGCGCTGAGACTCGGGTTCGGGCCCATTGCCTGATGCGGGGCTCGACGACAACGGCCTGATCCTCGCTACGGTGGGTGTGGTCGCGATAGGAGGACGGGGTGCATGTAGTCGTGATCGGTTGCGGGCGGGTCGGTAGCGGCCTGGCCCAGCGTCTGCAAGACAGCGGACATACGGTGGCGGTCATCGACAAGTCTCCGCAGGCGTTTCGGCGGCTGTCAGAGAGCTTCTCGGGACAACGGGTGACAGGCCTGGGGTTTGACCGCGACGCTCTCGCCGCAGCCGGCATCGAGGAAGCCGGCGGTCTCGCCGCAGTCACGAACGGCGACAACTCGAACATCCTCTCCGCTCGAATCGGACGAGAGACGTACGGGGTCGAGCGGGTGGTCGCCCGGATCTATGATCCACGGCGTGCCGTGATCTACCAGCGACTCGGGATCGCGACCGTTCCGACGGTGGCCTGGACGACCGATCAGGTGCTGCGCCGACTCTTTCCCGATGACACCACTCAGGAGTACGTCGATCCAACCGGACGGGTCTGCCTCGTCGAACGCGACCTGCCCGTGACTTGGGTAGGGCGCCGCCTCACCCTCCTCGAGGAAGGTGGACGGATCCGACTCGCGGCGGTGACCCGCTTCGGTGAGGCCCACGTGGCTTCCGAGGACCTCATCGGCCAGGAGCACGACATCGTCCATCTTGCCGTCGCGGTCGACGCTCTCGAGCAACTGCAGGCCCGGCTCGAGGGAGGGGAGGCCTGATGCGCGTGGCGATCGCGGGAGCAGGAAACGTCGGGCAGTACGTCGCTCGCACGCTAGAGGCGAGCGGGTACGAGGTGTTGCTCATCGAGCAGGACCCTGAGGTGGTGGAGCGGGCGCATCTGAATGACGTCGAATGGCACGTGGCGGACGCGTGCGAGTTCTCCTCCCTTGCCGCCGCGCGCGTTGACACCGTTGACGTGATGGTGGCGGTTACGGGTGACGACGAGGACAACCTCGTCATATCGCTACTCGCGAAGCAGGAGTTCGCGGTCCCGCGCGTCATAGCACGCGTCAACCATCCCGAGAACTCATGGCTGTTCACGGAGGTATGGGGAGTCGACGTCTCGGTGTCGGCCCCCCACCTCGTCACGTCGCTCGTCCAGGAGGCCCTAACGGTCGGCGATCTTGTCCGTCTTCTCATGCTCGAAGGTGGCAAGATTCGCCTGGTCGAGGTGACGCTGGCGGAAGACGCACCGGTCATTGACCGACGCATCATGGACCTCGACATCCCGCGCGATGCAACGTTCGTGGCCGTCGTCCGTCACGGCCACGTCTTCGTTCCGCGTGGCGATACGACCTTCGCGCCTGGCGACGAGGTGCTGGCACTCGTCACCCCCCATACGGAAGACGATGTACGACAATTGCTCACCGCCCGGTAACGTCCCGGATGTCAGCCGTCGATATGGCTGGGCGAGGGCAGCAGCTCGTACTCGGGGTTGACGATGCGGTAGATGCGTCCCTCCGGGGCAGCCACTCCCGAGATGATCAAGCGCCGCCCCACCTTGATCCCCGGAACGCGCTTGCGTCCCAGGAACTCTGCCAGGAGCCGGTTGTGGCCGTCGGTCATTCCCACCTCGAGGCTTGGCGCCCCAGCCCGCGGCACGGTCCGGACGTACTCGACCTCGCCCACCACCCGCACCCGCTGCCGCGGCGAAATATCGCTGAACGAGGTTGTCGGCATGCGGTCGCAGAAGGCCGCCAGCTCCTCGCGCTGTAGTTCGTCAACCGGGGTGACGAGCCGGTGGACGAAATCTCGAAGCCTGCCCATTCTACTCAACCCACCCGCCGGGCGACCTTCCCTGGCCCGCCCGGGCCTTCGGCCCGCCTGCGGTCGCCAGCCCTCAGCCAGAGTACGCCACGGTGGACTAGCGCGCGTACCCTGCCGAAGATGGGTGACTACGGCTTGTTTGGCCCCGGGAGTGTGACCTGGCGGATCCACGCTCACCGCAGCCTGCTCATCGGAGGTTTGCGGGCGCTGCTCGTGCAGGCACTCGAGCCACGCGCTATGGCCGCCGTCGACCAGCACAGCACCTTTCGTCACGATCCCTGGGCACGCCTGGGGCGGACGAGCGAGTACCTCATCGCCACGACATTCGGGGACACTGCAGCGGCCGAGACGGCCGGCGCACGGGTGCGAGCGGTTCATGCCTTCGTTCGGGGAGTCGACCCCGTCACGAGACGCCCCTATCGAGCTGACGACACCGAGCTACTGCTGTGGGTGCACGCGGTGGAGGTGGACTCGTTCCTCACGGCCTACCGGGTCTACGGCGGGCGACTCTCGAACGCCGACGCCGACCGCTACGTCGCGGAGATGGTGCGGGCGGCCGAGCTGGTAGGACTGCCTCCTGACGAGGTACCTGCCTCGGTTGCCGAGCTCGCCGCCTATCTGCGTGAAGTGCGGGGGTTGTGCGTGTCGGAGACGACCCGCGAGGCGATGCGTACGCTCCTCGCCCCGCCAATGCCTGCCCTTCTACGGCCCCTGTGGGCGGTGGCGGTGACCGCGGCCGTCGGAATCCTGCCCCCCCGAGCCCGCGAGCTCTACGGGTTACGGTGGCCACCGCCGGCCACGGCGCTCGTACGTCCGGCGGTGGTTGCCCTCATCCGCGCTCTCGACCTGACCGTCCCCCGCCATCCCGTGGTTCGCCAGGCCCTAGCCCAGGAAGGTTTCAGCCGAACCCGCCTTCAGCCGCTGCAGGCCCCTGCAGCAACTCGGGCAGCCGGTCGATCACCGACTGCCAGGCCATCGAGGTGGGATCGAGGAAGTCGTAGTGGCCGATGCCCGGCAGCTCGACCAGCTGGACGGGATCGCCCGAGGTGATGGCGCGTTCAGCGTATGTTCGGCTCTGCGAGGCTGGGACGACGTCGTCGTCCTCCCCGTGAAGAACGACGGTCGGCACCCCGATCGGAACGCGTGCCGCAGGTGAGACGAGCTCGTAACGCTCCGGGGCTTCATCGGGCAGACCTCCGAGAAGGTCGACTACCGCTCCAGAGCCGATCCCCTGCTCTGCCGCTCGTTCGAGGTCGAGCACGCCGGAGCAGCTGATCGCTGCACGCGCGTGGACCATCGGGTTCCACCCCGGAGCATGTACTGGAAGGCTGGGTCGGGCGGCCACCCACAAGGCGAGCTGTCCACCAGAGGAATGGCCCACCATTGCGACTCGCTCAATGTCGAGCGCGTAGTCGACTGCGATCCCCACGAGTGCGTCCACACCCGCAGCGACGTCATCGAGGGTGCCAGGCCAACCGCCCCCGCTCATGCCGAGGCGACGGAACTCGACCACCCAGGCGGCGTAGCTGCGCATCGTAAGGTCCTCCGCGAGGGGCGTCATGAGGTCGCGGCCATAGCGGGCACGCCAGAAACCGCCGTGGAGGAGGACGATGACCGGCCAGGGAGGCTCGACCTCGGGGAGGTGGAGGTCACCGACCTGTGAAGGATCGCGCCCGAACTCGATCGTCACGACGCTCACGTGAGCGTGACCGTCTCAAGTCGGGACCCGCCCCACGTCGGCGGCTTTTCGCCAGTCAGCGGAGCGTCTGCCACGTGAGCTCCTTAGCCGGCCCGCCCTCCCGCCGCCTTCGGCGGCCGCCCGGCGGGGGACCTGAAGGGAGGCTAACGCGTTGCGGGATCTGGATCAGGCCCCGGATGTCCTGCGGTTAACTGGCCGGCGAGGACCTCGACCGACGGGTGCCGCTCAAGCGGCCTGAATACTAGACATGGCGGACGATGACGAGAGGCACGTGGCGTTCGGCGTCGGTGAGCGATCCGTGGTGGCCGACGAGTGCGCCCTGTAGTGGGTCGAGGTCGCTTTGGACGACGGCGACCCCCAGATGCGCAGCCGCGACGACGTCGCCGATGCGAGCGCGAGCGTCCTCGAACACGACCGGGCCGAACCATCCTTCGGCCAGCGTCTGTTCCCGTGACAGGACCCAGGCGATGCCGTCAAGGCGCTCGCGCCAGGCTGCGAGCACGTCCTGCTCAGCACCGACCTTCGCGTGGACATGCCGAAGCCGCGGCTCGCCGGCCAGTAGCCGCACGCCGTCCAGCAGGGCCGGCTCCTGGGCGACGTCGACCAGACCTTCCGCGTCAACATCGACCATCCCGTGGTCGCCGACCACCACCAGCATGGTTTCGACCGGCAGACGCTCGACGAGCACGCCGGCAGCTGCATCGACCCCGGCGAGCTCCTCGAGCCAGCGCCCCGATGCCACGCCTTCGCGGTGACCGATATGGTCCAGGCCGCCGTAATAGGCGTAGACGAAGCGGGGGCCGCTTGCGAGAGCGCGTGCCGTGGCGTCGACAAGCTCGGCGAGGGAAGAGACGGCCAGGTAGCTGCCGGCACGCAGGACCGCCCGGCTCAGCGCTGAGCGCTCGTGTTCGGTCGGGCCCACGGTGACAGGGTCGAGGTCAGCGGCAGTGGCACGTTCGAGTATCGTGGGGACCGGTTGGAAAGTCTCGGGCCTGATGACGTGCGTAAGGTCGACTTCGGGCCCAATTCCGTGCAGACGCCACTTCAGGACGTTCATCGGGCGGTCGAAGTCGGCCAACGCGACGGTCGGGCCGAGGAGGCCGTGCTCACCCGGGGGCCGGCCGGTGGTGATCGATGCAAGGCTGGCGACGGTGGTGGTCGGGTAGGGGGCGTCGATCGGGTGTCGGCAGGCGGAAGCCAAGAACGGGGCGACGTCTCGGTGCGCGCTCAGCAACTCGAAGCCGAGCCCATCTACGAGGAGCAGACAGGCGTGGCGCACGGGCTCGAATCCGAAGGGGTTTGGGCCGGGGACGCCGAGTGCGTCGAGCAGCGCCGGAGCGACATCGGCCAGAGACGCCGACCCGTAGCGTGGCGCGCTGGGCAGCCTTGGGACGGATGAGGTCTTCGATGCGCCGCGCATGGGGCGAAGCGTGCCACGAAGTCGGCTGGCGTGCGCGCCCCGCGGGGAGCCGAGCCGCAGGTGCGGTGCGGGGAAGGGCCGCAGGCCCGGCGGGTGGGGAGATCCGGGGAAGGGCCGCAGGCCCGGCGGGTGGGGAGATCCGGGGAAGGGCCGCAGGCCCGGCGGGTGGGGAGTCCTCCGTCCCCTAACGACTCGCGTCGACACCGGGTAGGGGATGGGGAAGTGGAGCTTGCACGGTGATCCCTTGCGGGGCTCGGATCGACTCGACGAGACGCTCTCCGCGCTCGACCCGGGCGTGTGCCCACACGACGGACCGCACAAGCTCCCCCTCGACCACCGCTTCCTCACCTACCACGTTCGAGCCGCCCGAAGCGGTGAGGTTCGCGGCCAGATACTCCGAGGGGGTTCCGCAGTCGAAAAACGGTTCCCGGCTCGTGATGAGTTCCGCACAGCCTTCCGCGACAGCCGGCCCGAGCACTGCCGAGTAGAGACCGTGACGTCTGGGGGGCAACCCTCGCACGACGGCCCACGGCAGCAGGGCGATACCTGTGTAGCGGAGGTCGCCGAAGTCGCCGTGATCGGGGTTGTGGACGACAAGGAGACGGACACGTTCACCGTCCCAGTCCGTGACGAACCCCGAGAGTTGCTCCGGGTACCAGGCGTCGACGTTGACCACCAGAACGTCACGGCCGTCGATCCAACCTCGCAGCTGACCCAGTGCTCCCGCCGTCTCGAGAGCTTCGGGCTCCTCGATGGACAGGTGCACCCGCCCAGCCAGGTAGGCCTCGAGCTGCGCCCGTCCATGGTGCAGGTTGACGGCGACGGCCCCGGTAACCTGCCGCGCCCGCCCGATCGCGAGGTCGACGAGAGGGGCGTTGGCAACCGGACAGAGCGCTTTCGGGCGCAACTCGGTGAGCGGCCGCAGGCGCCTCCCGGCCCCAGCAGCGAGCACAACGGCCACCAGGCCCGGACGCCGAGTCTCAGACTGCGCCTCTGCCGCAGGGCTGCCCTGACCGCCTGTCATGCACCGGCCTTGGTGCTCGTCTCGTGCCCCGGATTGTTCAGCGTGGCTCGGCTGGTGACCCGCCCGGCTCCTGGGGGATGAGGTGGACGTGGGCGTGCATGACCGTCTGACCGGCTGCCTCGCCGATCCGAACCTGGACTCGATATGCGGCGGGAGCCTTATCGCGCTCGAGTCGTGAGTGAACTCTCCGCAGCAGCGCCCACACCGCATCCTGCTGCTCGTCCGTGAGGGCGAAGAGATCGGGCTCGTGCCGCTTCGGCACGATGAGCATGTGACCGGGGCTGACGGGATGCTCGTCGGGGAAGGCCGCGGCAAGATCGTTCTCAGCAGAGAGATCGCCCGCGTCGATACGCTGGCAGAAGACGCAGGAATCTGGCATGGGCGTCTCCCAGGGGCGCGACTGCAGAGGGGCTCGCACCGCCCGAGCGTAGTGCGACATGTTGGCCTGCTATAGGGCCTGCCCGACCTGATGACCGGGGCAGCATGAGCGACGTCAGGACGCGCGACCGTTTTCGAGGAGCGCTCGTGGGTGTGGCTGTCGGCGATGCCCTCGGCGCCCCCTTCGAGGGCTACCCAGCCGTATCGATGGAGCAGCTGAAAGGCCTCGCCGAGGGCGACGGACCGCTGCGCTACACCGACGACACCGCCATGACCATCGGCTTCGCTTACTCTTTGCTGCGCCGGCGGGGCTTCGATGGAGCGCACCTGGCGGCCACGTTCGCCGAGCAGTTCCGGGCCGAACCCTGGCGAGGCTACGGGGAGGGACCACCCCAGGTGTTCGGCCTGCTGGAGAACGGCGTCGCCTGGGACGAAGCCGCCAAGAGGCTGTACGGGGGCGAGGGATCGTTCGGCAACGGCGGGGCGATGAGGGTTGCCCCCGCTGCCCTCGCGAGCTTCCCAGACCTCGAGCGCACAGCCAGTCTCGCACGCGACAGCGCGCGGGTCACTCACGCTCACCAGCTTGGCATGGAAGGAGCGGCAGCTCAAGCGTGCGCCGTGTCGCTGCTGCTGCAAGATGTGGGCTCGGAGGGTCCGCAGACGGTAGTCGCGGCTCTGCGCCCCCACGTCCGCCCGCGGGCCCTCCGCGAGCGCCTCGACCGGGTCGCCTCACTCCCCCCCGACCCGGCCGCGGAGGAGGTCGTGGACCGGCTAGGAAACGACATTACCGCGCTCGAAGCCGTCCCCGCAGCGTTGGCAGCCTGCCTGCTCCACCTCGACTCGTTCTGCGACGCGGTCCAGTTCGCGATCAGCCTCGGCGGTGACACCGACACCATTGGGGCGATGGCGGGGGCGCTCGCCGGTGCTCATCATGGCGAGTCTGGCGTTCCCA
>JALYGD010000299.1 GCA_030777265.1 Actinomycetota bacterium
AAGCTGACGAGCTGCATGCGGTCGATGACCGGGATGAGGAAGAAGATGCCCGGCCCCTTCGCGCCCAGGATGCGCCCGAGCCGGAAGATCACGCCCCGCTCGTATTCCTGCACGATCTTGATGGCGCTGATCAACAGGCCGACGACGACCACCGCCGCGACGATGATTCCGATGAGGACGGGGCTCACGACGCTTCTTCCTCCGGTTCGACGATCAGCTCGAGATCTCGACGCCCAACCACCCGCACCCTAGCGCCGGGGGTGAGGGGCGCCCCGGTGCTGCGGGCGCTCCACCAGGCTCCGTCGACGAACACCTGCGCGCCCGAGCCGTCGACACGTCGCACCTGACCGATGGCGCCGACCAGCGCAGCAGTGCCGGAGACGGCCGGCCGGCGGCGCGACCTTGCTGCCAGCACGGCGAGCCCGGCTGCGGCGAGCCCGGAGAGGACGGCCGTCGGGGCGAGCACGGCGAGGTCGACCCCGATCCCGGTGGGCCGCTGGAACAGGAACAGCCCGGCGAGCAGGAGCGAGACCGCGCCGCCGCCGGCGAGCACGCCCACGCCCGAGACGAACAGCTCAGCGATGAACAGGGCGACGGCAAGCACGAGCAGCGCGGCACCCACGAGGTTCGTGGGCAGCACTGACAGCGCGAACAGCCCGAGCAGGATGGAGATCACCCCAACGATGCCGGCCCCCCCGACCCCGGGTTGGGCGAGCTCGTAGATGATTGCGAGGGTGCCGAGCGACATGAGCAGGAAGGCGATGTTCGGATCGGCGACAGTCTGGAGAAGGCGGCGCACTACCGAGATGTCATAGGTGACCGCCTCGGCGTTGGCGGTGCGGAGCGTCACGCTGCGGTCCTCGCCGAGCAGGACCTCACGACCGTCGCTGAGATCCAGCAGCTCGGGGCGGGTGCTTGCGAGCAGGTCGACGACGCCGAGCTCGACTGCCTCCTCCGCCGCCACCGACCGGCCTTCTCGGACCGCCTGCTCCGCGAACTCGGCGTTGCGGCCGCGCAGCTCGGCGAGGGCCCGGGCATACGACACCGCGTCGTTTACGACCTTGTCGAGCACTTCCCCGCCCTCGAGGTCGATGGGGGTGGCCGCGCCTATGTTCGTGCCAGGCGCCATCGCCGCGACGTGCGCGGCGCTCGCGATGACGTAGCCAGCCGAGGCCGCCCCGGCACCCGGCGGGGCGACCCAGACGATGACCGGCACGTCGGCGTTCAGGAATGTCCTGACGATCTGCCGCATGGAGGTGACGAGCCCGCCGGGCGTGTCGAGGCGGATGAGGAGTGCGGCGTGTCCGTCCTGCTCCGCCGCGGCGACCGTGTCGACCAGGTGATCGGCCATGACGGGGGTGACGGCACCGGACGCTTCCGTGAAGAGGACCGTCGCGGTCTCCGCCGCGGCCTGACCCGCCGACTGGGCGCCCGCGTGGGCGGCCGCCAGCGCCGAACTGGCGAGAACCGCGGCGACGACGACGAGACACCTCATGCGCGTATCCTCCCGGATCGGCGGCGTTCGGACGCGAGAGGTCCGTATGCTGGCCGCGTTCTCACTCATCCCGCTCGGGGTCGGTGACTCGGTTGGTGAGCTCAGGACCACTCCTGTCGCCGTCTTAGGAGACCTGGGACGCTCCTCTCGCGTCGCTCCTGCGGAGCGCCGCTCACGATCCCCTCCGTCGCCGTCTTAGGAGACCTAAGACGGCTCCTCTCGCGTCGCTCCTGCGGAGCGCCGCTCACTCGTAGGTCTCTCGGAAACGGCGGGCGAACCGAATGCTGATGGCGTTGAACAGCAGCGTTATCGCGAACAGGGTGGAACCGACGGCGAAGATGGTCAGGTAGCCGGTGGTGCCGGTGGCCTGATCGCCGATGCCGGCCTGCGCGATGAAGGCCGTCATCGTCTGCATGCCCTCGCCCGGGTTGAATCCGAGGTTGGGCGTCCCTCCCGCGGCGATAGTCACGATCATCGTCTCACCGACGGCGCGCGAGATGCCGAGCACGATCGCTGCCACGATTCCCGACAGCGCAGCCGGGATGGTCACCTTGACCGTCGTCTGCAGCTTGTTGCCGCCCAGCGCGAAGGAGCCGGCACGCAGCGACAGCGGCACGGCGGACAGTGCATCCTCGGACAAAGACGAGATCGTGGGCGTGATCATGATGCCCATGACCAGGCCCGCCGACAGCGCGTTGAACACTCCCAGTTCAGCGAAGGGCCACAGCGGCTTCAAGAGGTTTGGGGTCACGAACGTCAGTGCGAAGAAGCCGTATACGACGGTGGGGATGCCAGCCAGGATCTCGAGCAGCGGTTTTACGACCTTGCGAACCTGTGGCAGGGCGTACTCGCTGAGGTAGATGGCGGACATCAACCCGACCGGCATGGCGACCGCCAGGGCGATGACCGTGATCATCAGCGTGGCGGTGACCAAGGGCAGGACGCCGAACCGCGGGTTGGCGAACAGCGGCGACCACTGCGTGGTGGTGAAGAACTCAACGAAACTGACGTCGCGGAAGAACTGAACCGTCGGGCTGGCGAGGGCCACCACGATCCCGACCGTCGTGAGCACGGACGCGGCCGCCGCAAGGAACAGCAGTCCTTTGATGGCCAGTTCGCCGTAGCGCGGCCGGGCCGCCCTGAGGGCGACCCGGGAGGTCGACATGTCCCGTGCGACGTCGGTCAGGCTGGATGCCATGGCGGCCTCAGCTGCTCGGCTCGACGTGTCGGCGTCAGTTCTGCTCGGAGATCAGGCGCTCGACCTCCTGGTGCGACTCCCGCAGCTGCTCGTCGGTCAGCGGAACGAACAGCGCGGCTTCGGCTATTTCGCGTTCCTTGTCGAGATAGAACCTGATGAACGCCTCCACCTCCGGGCGCTCCAGTGCTTCCTGCGAGGGGTAGATGAACAGCGGGCGGCTGAGCGGCTTATATGTGCCGTTCTGAACCGTCTCGAGGTTGGGCTCCACGCAACCGTTACCGCCGTCGACTGCGAGCGCCTTCATCGCGTTGGGGTTCTGCTCCACGTAGGACAAGCCGAGGAAGCCCAGCGCACCTCGTGTGCCTGATACCCCCTGAACGGTGACGTTGTCATCCTCCGTAGCGTTGTAGTCAGTGCGGATGCGGCCTTCCTCACCAAGGATGGCCTCGGTGTAGTAGTCGAAGGTGCCCGAGTCCGTCCCGGCACCGAAGAGGTTGATCGGGACGTCTGGAAAGCCCTGGCGCACCTGGCTCCAGTTGTTGATCTGGCTGCCGGGAGCCCAGATCTTTTCCAACTCTTGCACCGTGAGGCAGTTCACCCAGTCGGCTTGCGGGTTGACCACGTTGGCCAGCCCGTCGAGAGCCACACTGATCTCTTCGTACCTGATCCCGTTCGCCTGGCAGGCCTGTATCTCGGACTCCTTGATTGGCCGCGACGCATCGGAGATGTCGATCTCACCGCGGCAGAACTTCTCGAAGCCGCCGCCGGTTCCCGAAGTGCCGACGACAACTTGGACGTTGGGATGCTCCTGTTGAAACAGGTCGGCTGCCACCTCGGACAGCGGAGCGACCGTGCTGGAGCCGTCGATGCGGATCATGCCGGCCAGTTTTCCGTCGGTGGGGCTGCTCGGCTCGCCCTCCGCTCCCTGACCCCCACAAGCTGCGACGAGCAGGGACAGCGCACAAAGCAATGCCCCAATCGACCAGCGGCCTCGCTTGCTTGCGGCGTTGGCGTACAAGAGTGGCTCCTTCGGTTTCTCCGACTGGACCGGTCTGCTAGCGGCTGGCCGGTCTCGCTCGGAAAAGGTAGACGGGGAAGGTTGCCGCTCGGCTTGAGCAAGCTGAACGCCAGGTGAACGCTGGTGGAGCATCCCACAGCCGCAGGGTGTCAACTCTGTGACGCGGAAGAGGGCTGGGGGGTGGTGTGGGGTTTGTGCGCGTGGGCTTTGGGCGGGACTCCGGTTCAAAGTGCGTTCACGCCCCTTCTCTATAGAGTGGTGCGGGCCGGCAGCGCTGGAGGTTGGGCGGGTGGGCCTGATGTGGACCGCACGCGCTGCGGTGCCATCGCGAGAGGAGCCAGCTGGATGACGAGCGCGCCCAGACCGACTGGGAACTTCCGGCGCGGGAAGGACGAACGTTCCGGGCTCGGCGACGGAGCCACCGTCCCGAGCTGGATCCAGCCCGGCTCTGCTTTGGCCTCAGACGGCGGCAGGGCTGGCTCGTCGTTGCACGAGACGCGTTCCCAAGCCACCTCTGCCGAGGACTGGGCTCATCGCGTGGCGAGCGCTCTGACGCGCCAGACCTCGCCGGTGCGCCAATCCTCCCCGGAGGGGGAAACGCTCGGGCCAGTCTTCAGTCTCCGCGACGTGACGGTCCGCTACAGCACCTCCACGGCCCTGCGCCAGGTGAGCTTCGATGTTCCCC
>JALYGD010000300.1 GCA_030777265.1 Actinomycetota bacterium
TGCCGCACCTCAACCCGGCTGTCCTACAGCGACTGGCCGGTGAGTGGCGCGGCGAAGCCGCGGTCGTTCCGCTCGTTTCCGGCCGCATCCATCCGCTGCACGGCGTCTACGCCAGCGACGCGGCGCCCCGCCTGCGTCGCCTCCTCCTCGCCGGCCGTCGGGCCGTGATCAGCGCGCTGTCCGAGCTGGGCGCCCGCGTCGTCGGCGAAGAGGGCTGGGCAGACCTCGATCCGTCCGGTTCGTTCATCACGAACATCAACCGCCCAACCGACCTCGACGGCCTCCGCCAGTAGCTTCTCGTCTTCTCTCTGAGCCCGTAGATCCAGCGCCGGTAAGGCTCGAGGGTGCCCCTGAGCTGCCGCACGATCGTCGACAGCAGGTCAGCCAGTTGATTGGGGCGGTCATCTGTCTGGGACCGCATTCTCTTCTGTGCAACTACCGACTTCGAAGTGGCTTCCGAGGTGGGAGTCCGCGTGCAGGATCTGCGGCCCTGTCCGCATGCCCCTCGCCGTGGCGGGCTTCGCGGCCAGCTTCGCCGTCCGAGACGAGGCGACGGGCGATCTCGATCGCGTCGTTGATCGCGGCGGCTCGAACACCGCCCTCGCCGAGGTGGCCTGCGGCGTGGATCCCGGCGAGAAACGTTGACAGTGGTGCGAGCTTGCGCTCGGTCCCGTGAGCGACATCGCGGGCGAGTTCGAGGATCGCGGCGACCTCCTGGCCCGTCAGCGGCTCCTGACCAAGCGCTACGGCGTACCGACGTAACCAGTCGGACACCTGAGACCTCCCAGACACTGCCAGCGACCGCCCATGCCACGCTAACCATCGCCGGCTCGGCGCGCCAGCCGCCAAGAGGTGGCGACGCACTACCCTCCTTCGACATGGCGTTCACGGTGGGAGTGGCGGCGTTTCTCGTCGCCTTCAACACCGTCCTCAACCTGCGCCCGCTGCCGCGTTGGACCTACGTGCCCATCAACCTCACGGTCGCCGCCGTCCTCGTCTGGGGGGCTCGGCTATCGGGTCTGACCTGGCAGGAGCTCGGCTTTGACCCAGGCCGGGTGGTCACGGGACTCGTCCTGGGGCTCGGAGCGGTCGTGATGGTGGCCGGGGCGGTCGCAGGGGCCCCTTCGCTGGCACAGGTCGTGCCTCCGCTGCGACGACTGCTCACCGACCGCCGGGCGACCGGCCTGTCAGGTAGCCGGCTCGCCTACGACACCCTCGTGCGGGTCCCACTCGGCACGGCCGTCTGCGAGGAGGTCTTCTTCCGCGGGGTGCTGTTCGCCGCCATGCTCGACATGGGCTCCGTCACGGCCGCGGTGGTCGTCTCGAGCACACTGTTCGGGCTCTGGCACGTCGGACCCACACTCGCGACGCTGCGTGAGAACGACTCTGCGCTCGCCGCCGCTCAGCGCACGCTCGCGGTAGCCGGCGCGGTAGGAGCAACCACCATCGGGGGTGTGGCCTTCTGCCTGCTGCGCCTCATCTCCGGTAGCCTCAGCACGCCGGTCCTCGCCCACTGGGCCTGCAACGCCTTCGCTCTGCTCGCCGCTCACCGCTACCAGCGGACGTGCCACGTCAGCTGAGGTGCAGTACCCGCAGCGATCGCAGCCGGTTGAGGGCCGCCGCCACCTCGAAGCGGCGGGGCAGGGCGAGATCGCCGGGGTAGTCGCGGCGCAGGACGTCGATCCCGTCGTGGGCGATCCGGGCATACAGCAGATCGAGTGCCTCGGCGAGTGTGCGTCGAGCGTCGAGGAAGCCTTCCTCGCCCAGTCGGGTGAGGGCCAGAGCCACTCCGAGAGTCTGGCCGGGGTCCACGAGCTGGGCGACGGCGGAGAGGTCGATCGCGTCTGTGCCGAACTGCACCTCGTCGGTGCCGCGAGCGCGGGTCTTGATCCGACCTCGGCGACGTGGGTCGACCGAGGTGGGGTCGGGCACGCGGTGGCGGACCTTCGGAAAGGACGCCGCCTCGGCACCACGGGCGGGCCATCGCGCCGCGATCCGCCGCGCTTCGTGGCTGACTTCTCGCGGTCGGAAAGCATCCATGAGCAGGACGTGGTCGGCGACGTCGAAATAGTCACCAGAACCGCCGACGATGAACACGCTGGAGATCCCATGCTCGCGGTGCAAGGGACGGACGAGGTCGACGAAGGGCGTGAGGGGCTCCCGGTCCTTCGACACGAGCTCCTGCATCCGCAGATCCCGGATCATGAGGTTCGTGGCGGCGGTGTCCTCGTCGACGAGCAGGACGCGAGCCCCCACTTCGAGCGCTTCCACAATGCTCGCCGCCTGCGAGGTCGAGCCCGAGGCGTTGTCGGTCGAGAAATCCGAGGTGCTCCTCCCGGTCGGCAGGTTCCCGACGAACGGGCTCACATCGACGCGTTCCACCCGTCGTCCGTCCTCGGCGCGGATCTTGGTGGCGTCGGCGCGTGCAACTACGAGTTCGCGCCCGTCACCGGGGACGTGGTCGTAGACGCCCCGCTCGAGCGCTCGCAGCAGCGTCGACTTGCCGTGGAACCCGCCTCCGACGACGAGCGTCACCCCCTCGGGGATCCCCATGCCGGTCACGCGACCCCGGTTCGGAAGCTCCACCTCGTGCCGCAACGCCAGCGGGGAGACGAGCGGCACGATCGTACCGACTGCGAGCGGACGATCATCCACGCCGGACCGCCGCGGCAGGATCGCGCCGTCGGCAACGAAGGCGACCAGCCCGAGGCCTTCGAGCGCCTCGCGCAGGGCGACGGCATCTTCCACGCACGCGACGAACGCCCACGCGTCGCCCGGCTCGAGTGCCGGCCACCGCAGCGACCTCTCCACCGCCGCTGGCAGTTCCTCGGTGAGCAGGCGCGCGGCCTGCCGTCCGAGCACCCGCCGTCCCCGAGCAGGCAGGTCGCATCCCAACCGCAGCTGAACTCCCCGCTCGTCCACGCGACAGGCGCTGCGCTCGAGCACCTCCTGACGGCCGGCGTCGATGAGGAACGGCGAGTCCTGCCCGTGCTTTCGGGTGGTGAGCCGATCGGCGGCCTGTCGCGTGAGGTAGTCTTCGATGGCCCGACGACGTGTGGCTGACCGTGCCAGCTCCGAGGGGAGAGCCGCGACCCCCGCGGGTACCGAGACCACGAAACGGGACGGTGGAGCGTAGGGATCGGCCTGCACCCGCTCGACGGCGAGCTCGAAGTCACCAAGGCGCCATAGGGACCCGCTGAGCCGCTTGTAGGCCCCGTAACCCTGGCCATCTAGGTCCCAAACCAGACGACGCAGGTCCTCTTGGTCGCTTCGCTGTCGGCTCATCGAGGGGTAAGACACGCCTCGGCGGGAGATACGGGGCAGAGCCCTGGGCGAGGCGCCATAGCGCCACGCGACCGTTCCTGCGGCGGCAGCATTCCCTTCACCAGAGAGCGACCGGGGCTCCGGCCCTGCACGCGGCAAGGCCCCCTCGTGCGACCGGCGCTACAAGGCTTCAATGCGGGGGGAGCAGAGGCCACGTCATTCGACGTGGCGGCAGTGGAAGAGGCGATGGCCACCTACGCAGCCTTTCTGCGAGGGATCAACGTCGGCGGCCACATGGTGAAGAACGACCGCCTGCGCGAGCTGTTCGAGGATCTCGGGTTCGAGGAGGTTCGAACGTTCTTCGCGAGCGGGAACCTCATCTTCCAGACCCACGACGTCAGCATCTTCGCGCTCGAGGGGCGGATCGAGTCCCGACTTCGCGAAGGGCTCGGCTACGACGTGCCCACGTTCGTGCGGACCGCCGAGAAGGTGGCGGCGGCCGCAGCCCATACGCCCTTCCCCGATGCGTCCGAGGAGGGGACGCTGCACATCGCGTTCCTCCGCGACGAACTCG
>JALYGD010000301.1 GCA_030777265.1 Actinomycetota bacterium
CGGTCCAGGAGGTGGTCGGCCAGCGTCCCGGGGTCCGCTTCCTCCCTCGGCCGCAAGATGATCCCCAGGTACGACGACCCGACACGGCCGTCGCGGAGCGGGAGCTCGGATGGAAGGCGACGGTGCCGCTCCACGAGGGGCTGCGCCAGACGGTGGCCTGGTACCGGGCGAGCTGATAGCAGCACTAGCCGGGGAGTCCCGCCTCCCGTAGGACGCCGTGAATGTCGTCTCGGCCCAGCCCGCGAGCCTCGAGCGCCCGTCGCACACGCTCCCTCAGGAGCGGCGTGCCGCAGCGGGCGCAGAAGTTCGCCCCTCGCAGACCTTCGGGTATGCGCCAGCGACAGCGGGGGCAGGTGTCGATCTCCCGACGCTCCCAAACACCCGCGTCGCTCAGCGCGTCGACGTAGCCGCGCGCGTACTCCCAGGGCACGTACTGGTCCGGATCGGGTGCGAATGCCGGCTCGTGCACCGGGGTCTCGCCCGTTTCGAGCAGCACCCTCAGGTTCTCCCGCAGCATTTCCCAGGGGTAGAAGTGCTCCTCCTCGCAATCGTGGCAATAGACGGAGACCCCGCGGTAGCCCTCGGCGGCGAACGTCGCCTCGAAGCGCTCGAGGTCTCGCAGGTCCTGGCGAACGAGCGCAGACTCATGCTGGTCGAGCCGCTGCTGATCTGGCTCGTTGTCCTCGAACTCGCCGAACTTGTCGTCGTGCTCCAAAAATCAGTCCCTCCCGCCTTGGCCGCGGTCTCTATCCCCGCACCCGCTCGGCCTGCGGCCAGTGTGGCATCACCGGGGTGTCGCTGCCCACAGCCTACGCTCGATGACCGGGCAGTCGCTCGAGTAGCAAGGCGGTAGCGACCCGAGCTGCTGGCAGGAGCGGATGGTGGACGAGGTCGAGATCGGGACGGGGCGGCGAGCGCGACTCGGCTACGAGCTTGACGACCTCCTGCTCGTCCCGTCCCGACGCACACGGGGGCGCGAGCTCGTCGACGTCTCCTGGCGCTTCGACGCCTACTCGTTCGACCTGCCGGTGCTCTCCGCACCGCTGGACGCGGTCACATCCCCGGCCACGGCCGGGCTCGTCGCCGGGCTCGGAGGGCTGGGCGTGCTCAACCTCGAGGGGCTTTGGACCCGCTACGACGACCCGGCCGAGGTACTCGGGGAGATCGCGACCCTACAGCCCGGACCGGAGGCGATCGCCCGCCTGCAGCGGCTCTACTCCCAGCCGGTCAAAGAGGAGCTCATCGGGCGCAGGGTGGAGGATCTGCGGGGGCGCGGAATCGCGGCAGCGAGCCTGACACCGCAGAAGATGGAGCGCTACCACCACGCCGCGCTCGAGGCGGGCCTCGACCTACTCGTCGTGCAGGGTGTCGTCATCTCCGCCCAGCACGTTGCAGGCCCCGACGAGCAACCACTCGACCTCAGGACATTCACGGCGCGCTATGACATACCCGTTGTCGTGGGAGGTGTGGCGAGCGGGAAGTCCGCGCGACACCTCATGCGCACCGGGGCCGTGGGCATCCTCGTGGGGGTCGGCGCGGGCTCGGTCTCCACCACGACCGCGGCGCTTGGGATCGGTCGTCCTCAGGCGACGGCGGTCGCGGAAGTGGCCGCCGTGCGCACCCGCTACCTCGAGGAGTCAGGGCGCTATGTCCACGTCATCGCCAGCGGTGGCATTCGCACCGGAGGCGATATCGCGAAGAGCATCGCCTGCGGTGCCGACGCGGTGATGCTGGGCCGGGCGCTGGCGGCAGCGGAGGAGGCGCCCGGCGGGGGGGCGTACTGGGGCTACTCCTCGGCTCACCATCAGTTGCCGCGGGGACGACTGGTCAGGGTCGAGACCCTCGGCACTCTCGCGCAGATTCTCACCGGCCCGGCCCATCGCGACGACGGAACGGTCAACCTGGTGGGTGGGCTGCGCCGCGCGATGGCGGTGTGCGGCTACGAGGACCTGCGCTCGTTCCAACATGCCGAGCTGGCTGTGCGCGCCTGACGCGCGCTGCTCCCGGACGGTCTCGGCAGCAAGCATCAGCGGCTCACGTCGGAGGGTGCTGGACGACCGGTAGCATCCGACCATGGCGACCCTTTCTCCACCGTCCGACCGCTTCGACACCGTGGTGGTCGTCGACTTCGGTGCCCAGTACGCCCAGCTCATCGCCCGTCGGGTCCGTGAGGCGCACGTCTATTCCGAGATCGTGCCCCACTCGGTCTCGGCCGCGGAGCTTCGCTCCCGGCAGCCGAAAGCGGTGATCCTCTCCGGCGGGCCCAAGAGCGTCTATGGCGACTGGGCCCCCCGGCTTGACCCTGCGGTGTTCGACCTGGACGTGCCCGTGCTCGGGATCTGCTACGGGCAGCAGCTCATGGCCGACACCCTCGGCGGCACCGTCGTCCGCAGTGACGCTCACGAGTACGGCAAGACGACCCTCGTCGTCGATGACCCCGGGGTGCTGCTCGCGGACTCCCCCGACCGTCAGACCGTCTGGATGAGCCATGGCGACGCGGTCACCGCCGCGCCGCCCGGCTTCCGGGTCACGGCCCGCACCCCTGTCACACCCGCGGCTGCGTTCGAGAACGCCGACCGCGCTCTCTACGGCGTCCAATTCCACCCTGAGGTCTCCCACACCCCCTACGGGCAGCAGTTGTTGAAGCGTTTCCTCTATGACGTCGCCGGTTGCCGTCCGACCTGGACTGCGTACAACGTGATCGAAGATGCGGTCGCGACCCTCCGCCAGCAGATCGGCGACAGGGTGGTGCTGTGCGGGCTGTCCGGCGGCGTTGATTCCTCGGTTGCGGCAGCTCTCGTCCACGCCGCGGTCGGCGACCAGCTCACGTGCGTCTTTGTCGACCACGGGCTTCTGCGCCACGACGAGGGTCGTGAGGTCGAGGAGACCTTCCGCGGGTACTTCGACGTCAACTTCGTGCACGTGAAAGCCGAGGACCGCTTTCTCGAAACCCTCGCCGGAGTCACCGAGCCCGAGAACAAGCGCAAGACCATCGGCCGCGAGTTCATCAGGGTCTTCGAACGGGCCGCACGCGAGGTCGCACCCGGGGGTGCGGCGAGGTTGCTCGTACAGGGCACGCTCTACCCCGACGTCGTCGAATCGGGCAACGCGACGGCCGCGACCATCAAGAGCCATCACAACGTCGGAGGGCTGCCGCCCGACCTCGACTTCGAGCTTGTCGAGCCGCTCCGGCACCTGTTCAAGGACGAAGTCCGTATCCTCGGGGCCGAGCTCGGCCTGCCGTCCGCGCTCGTTTGGCGCCAGCCATTTCCCGGTCCGGGGCTCGCCGTGCGCATCGTCGGGGAGGTCACTCGCGAGCGGCTCGCGATCCTCCGCGCGGCAGACGCCATCGTCCTCGAGGAGGTGCGCAGAGCGGGCCTCACGAGCGAGCTCTGGCAGGCATTCGCGGTGCTGCTGACGGTTCGGTCGGTCGGCGTGATGGGGGACGAGCGCACCTACGGCTACCCGATAGTGCTCCGGGCGGTGACCTCCGAGGACGCGATGACCGCCGACTGGGCACGCCTGCCGTATGAGGTCGTCGAGCGCATGAGCAGCCGGATCTGCAACGAAGTCGAGGGCGTGAACCGCGTCGTGCTCGACGTGACGTCGAAACCGCCTGGCACCATCGAGTGGGAGTAAACGCACGTGGCGCCCCGGCATGAGCCGGGGGCCCGCCGTAGTGCGCTCCGTTGCGGTCACTCCACCACGATGGTGGCGAACATGTCCTCGCCCTCCTCGAATCCGTCGGCGGGGTTGGAGTGCGGCCTGCAGTAGGCGATCAGCGTGCCGCTCTCGGTCGGCGTGAACTCGATGAGCTGTTCGCTACCGGGTAGGACCGTCTGGTCGGTTATGCCGGCGATCGTGAAGGTATGCCAGGCCGGGTCGCTGTTGTGGACCACCAGCTTCACCGGCTCACCGGCCTGCGCTGCACGGTGTTCGGCGAGAACTCGAAGTCGCGGACACTGACCGCGGAGGAACCGGCCCGGTCGGCGACGGCGACCGTGGTCCGGGTCGTCAAAGCCAGCACGGCGGAGGTGCCGGCGAGGACCGCCAGGATGACCACCATGACTCGCGTGAAGCGGCGCTCGCCGGCGCTGGCCGCGGTCCGCTGGTCCTTGCGCTTGACAACGGCGGCGACGCCGCCCGCGGCAGCGGTCAGCGATCCGGCGAGGAACATCACGCCGGGGATGAAGTCGAAGAAGGCGCTGGGGTAGACGAGCGACGGGATGATGAACGGGGCATTCATCGCCAGCAGCGCCAGTGCGATGATCGCGGCGACGACCTTGGCCCAGGCGCCGAACCGCCACGCTAGTGCCGCGGCGAGCAGCACGACGGCCATGAACGGGCCGATGAACCCGATCGCGGCGAAGCGGCTGGCGATCAGGACGATGAGCAGGCCCACCGCCATGGTCAGCAGGCCGAACACGGCGATGCGCGTGTACAGGGGCCGGGGGTGGGAGGTGCGGACGCCCTCAGTTGTGGCGGTCATGGTCACGTCGGTCGCTCCTCGTGAGGTGGGCACCGGTGACGCTACGCACGGCCATGGCCCGGGTCAGGAGAGCAGGCCACTCGTTTGCGGTGGTGCTGCCTTCCCATCCTCCAGGGGTGATATCACCGCAGGTGCTCGCCACCAGCGGCGTAGCGCTTGCGACGAAATACGTCGGTGCGCGCGGAGGCCACGCGGTCGAGGATGAGACGCGCGTCGAGGTGGTCGAGTTCATGCTGGAAGGCACGTGCCTCGAGGCCCTCCGCCTCTACCACACGCAGCAGGCCTTCTGGTGTGGTGCCACGCACGACGACTGCGGTGGCGCGGCGAACGTCGCAGGTGTAGTCGGGGACGGAGAGGCATCCCTCCCGTTCGATCCGCGAGCCTTCCGCGAGGAGGACCTCGGGGTCGAACATCACCACCAGGCCGTGGTTGGGATGGGGGCGACGCATGAGCGAGAGGTCCAGCGCGAACGCCCGGAGCGCAACGCCGACCTGTGGTGCAGCGAGCCCGACACATCCGGGGGAGGCACGCATGGTGCCGACCAGGTCGGCCGCCAGTGCCCGCTCAGCCTCGCCGATCGCACCGACCGGAACCGCGATCGCCTTGAGGATTCGAGCAGGATAGGTGATGACGGGACGGATCATGCCCAGCCCAGGAGCTCGAACTGCCCTCGTAGGTAGCCACCCGCGCTCAATACGTCTCGGCTTCGAGCGGGCGAAGGGTGTAGTCGACGCGGACAGCTTCGGCGACCCCCGCCAGCGCCTCCTCGACCACGCCCTCGTCGACGTGCTGCGGCAGCGCGACCTCCAGCACCATCGCGTACACCGGTGCGTCTTCGGGGGGCAGCATGCGAGTGTTGAGGTCGGTGATGTTCACGTCGAGGTCGGCCAACGAGCGGGTGACACTGGCGACGATGCCCGGTCGGTCTGCGCCGTACACGGACAGGACGTGGGTGGGCGCGGCCGCGCGGTGGCGGTCCTCGACGTCCGTGACCATGATCACGAGCCCCAGGTCGCGCGCGACGGGCTCGACTGCGGCCCGCAGCCGGTCGGCCGGATCATCGGTCGCCACGACCAGCATCATGGCGAACTGCCCCCCGAGAATGGTCATCGCGGAGTCCTCGACATTGGCCCCCCGCGCCGCCAGCACCCCGGTAACCGCCGCCACGATGCCGGGTCGGTCCACGCCGATCGCACTCAAAGCCACCTCGGCCACGGTCGCCTCCTCCCGCCGCTGGCGACAGGGTAGACACCGCAGCGCGGGCATCTCCGGCGGTGACCAACGCCTGCGCTACCCTCGGGGCATGCCCGACCCGTCCCTCCTCTCGAGCGTTTCCGAAGACCTCGTCACTGGGCTGAATCCCGCTCAGCGCGACGCCGTGCTCACCACCGACGGGCCGGTGCTGTGCATCGCCGGGGCGGGCTCCGGCAAGACCCGGGTACTCACCCACCGTGTCGCTCACCTCATCCGCGACTGTGCTATCGATCCCTTCGCGATCCTGGCTATCACGTTCACGAACAAGGCCGCCCGGGAGATGCGCGAGCGGGTTAGTCAGCTGGTAGGGACCCGGCTGGGGGAGCGTATGTGGGTGATTACCTTCCACTCCGCTTGTGCCCGGCTCCTGCGGCGGGAAGCTTCGCGGCTCGGCTACACGTCGACCTTCTCGATCTATGACGAGGCCGACTCACGTCGTCTTCTGGCCCAGGTCATGAAGGACCTCGACCTGGACGACCGTCGGCTCAGCGCGCGCACGATCCAGAGCGCCATCAGTCGAGCCAAGGACGAACTCGTCGACTTCGAGACCTATTCCCTGTGCGCTACCAGTGATCTGGAGCAGCGGATCGCCGAGGTCTACCGCACCTACCAGGGTCGACTGCTGCGCGCGAACGCGGTCGACTTCGACGATCTCATCATGAAGACGGTCGAGTTGCTGCAGCTCTTCCCCGAGGTCCTGCGTCATTACCAGGAGAAGTTCCGCTACATCCTCGTCGACGAGTACCAGGACACGAACCGTGCCCAGTACCACCTCGTCAACCTGCTCGCCAGTGAGCACCGCAACCTCATGGTCGTGGGTGATGCCGACCAAGCTGTGTACTCATTCAGGGGCGCCACTATTCGCAATCTGCTCGACTTCGAGCGCGATTACCCCGACGCCACCGTCGTGAAGCTGACCCAGAACTACCGCTCGACGCAGACCATTCTCGATGCCGCCAACGCGGTCATCCGCCACAACATCGCCCGCCAGCCGAAGGAGCTGTGGACCGACAAGGGGGTGGGCCCGAACGTCGTCCGCTACGAGGCTGAAGACGAGCGTGACGAAGCGGCGTTCATCGCCGAGGAGGTGGAGCGACTTCGGGCGGAAGGGGTCCGCTTCGGGGACGTCGCGGTCTTCTACCGCACGAACGCCCAGTCCCGTGTCCTCGAGGAGGTCTTCGTCCGCGTCGGAACCCCATACCGGGTCATCGGAGGGGTCCGCTTCTACGAGCGCAAGGAGATCAAGGATCTGCTTGCCTACCTGAGAGTGCTCGTCAATCCCGCCGACGACCTCTCGGTCAAGCGCATCATCAACACCCCCCTGCGCGGAATCGGCGCGAAGACCACCTCCCACCTCGACCTCCACGCCGGCCGCGAGCGCATCTCCTTCCTGGAAGCCTGCCGTCAAGGCGAGCGCATCCCCCACCTCGGAACCCGCCAACTCGCGGCCATCGGCGAGTTCGTCGCGCTTCTCGACGTCCTGCACGGCTTCGCGACCGAAGGCATGGCCCTGCCCGACCTCCTCGAGACGGTCTGGACACGCAGCGGCTACCTCAAGGAACTGCAGGCCGAGCGTACGATCGAAGCGCTGGGACGGGAGGAGAACCTCCGCGAGCTGGCCTCCGTCGCCCGGGAGTACCACGAGCGTGATCCCGAAGGTGGGCTCGCGGGCTTCCTCGAGGCCGTCGCGCTCATGACGGAACAGGACGACCTGACCGAGGACACATCGGCAGTCACCTTCATGACCCTGCACAACGCGAAGGGGCTCGAGTTTCCCGTCGTCTTCCTTGGTGGCATGGAGGACGGCGTTTTTCCCCACGTGCGAACCTTCGGGGATGCCCACGAACTCGAAGAGGAGCGCCGGCTCTGCTATGTCGGTCTCACCCGGGCCCGCGAACGCCTGTACGTCGTTCACGCGTACCACCGCTCGCTCTGGGGTGGCGTGTCGTACAACCCGCCATCGCGGTTCCTGCGAGAACTGCCCGACGAGGTGGAGGTCCGATCCGCTGACCGCGGCTCGGCGGCCCGACGGGTCCGCGACCGGGAGACGCTGACCTTCGAGGGTCAGGACTTCCGGGTCGACGACCGTGTGCACCACACCCGCTTTGGAATGGGGCGGGTCGTGGAGCTCGCAGGAGAGGGCGAGTCGGCCGAAGCGCTCGTCGACTTCGTCGAAGTCGGTCCCAAACGTTTGCTGCTGGCCTACGCCCCGCTGGTTCGCGATCTCTGAGCCCCGAGGGGGGAACAGGCCGACATGGCCTGTGTCTCCTGCGGCGGCGGCCCTGGCAGGGTGCGCGTGAAGTCGACGTAGACGACGCCGTCGGCGCCCACCAGCGTGGGGTGTTGCTCCAGGGACGGTCCCCCGTCGAGCGCCCTCCCTGTGAGGTTCCACACCCGGCCAAGTCGGGACTCCAGCCGTCCAGAGGCGGCGCAGTAGAACGGCACGTCGCCGACTGGCACGACGAAGGATCGAACACGACCGGCTGCGCCGACGTAGAGCACGCCCCGCTGGACGTCGAGACGCGCCGCTTCGACGGACTCGAGGGGCCCGACCGCTTCGAAAGGCGGTCCGGGTCGGCCAGCCGGACGCACCAGCAGGAGGATGACCGCGACGGCCACGAGAACGACCCCCACCCCCACGGCGGCCGCCAGCCACTGCAGTCCGAGTGGCGCCCGCAGCACGATCTTGCGTGCGCGCCGCGTCGCCTTCTCCGGCAGGTAGCCGGACGGCCCGTACTCGGGACGCTCGTCGAGGCCTCCCCTCATGTGGCCCGTCCGCCCGGGCCTGCGGCCCCGCCAGACCTTGTCGTCTCGACCTCGCTGGCCCGCGCGCTCCCGCCTGCGGCCCGCCAGCGTCCGCGGCGGTTCGTGAGCCGCTCGTCGACAGACTGTGCGGCGAGCTCGTCGAGGTGACGGTAGATCGCGGCCCGCGCAGCCATGACCTCCAACCCCACGGGTTCGGGCACGACCTCGTCGGCGATGCCAAGCGTGTGCAGGCTCTGTGCAGTCGGCTTGAGCAGTTCGGCCACCTGCGGCGCTTTCGAAGCATCACGCTGGAGCAGGGCTGCGGCGCCTTCGGTTTGCAGGACGCTGAACACCGCATGCTCCTGGATGAGCACGCGGTCTCCGACGGCCAGGGCGAGAGCGCCACCCGATGCGCTCTCACCGATGACGAGGCTCACGATGGGCGACCGCACCGCCAGCAGTTCGACGAAGGTGCGCGCGACGTGGTGGGCGATTCCTCCTGCTTCGCTCGCCGCTCCGGCGTCGGCCCCTGAGGCGTCGATGAGCGTGACCACCGCGACGCCCAGCCGATCGGCAATTCGGAGTCCCCGCCAGGCGAGGCGGTAACCGGCCGGCGTGACCCGCCCGTCCCCGCCCGAGCGATCGAGCGCTACGACGACGATGGGCCGTCCCGCGATCGCCCCGAGCACGACCCGCACCGCCGGGTCGTCGTCGCCGGCCCGGTCACCGTGCAACTCGAATGCCACGTCGACGGCTTCCAGATACGCCTGGGCGCCTGGCCGATCGCTGGCCCGCGCACGCTCCACCTGCGTCCAGGCGTCGGCAGGTGGGACGCGAGGTCCGGACGGTTCCACGACGGTTCGCGAGGCCATTCGGGCCGGCCAGGCCAACAGGGCGGCCAAACGCTGTGCCAGCTCCTGTCTGCTCACGACGGCGTCGATCAGCCCAGCCGCTCGTGCACCCTCCGCGCTGTGGGAGCCCGATGGCAGGGGACCTCCTGTCAGGGCCTCCGCCACACGTGGGCCGACGAAGCCGATCGTCGCTCCCGGTTCGGCGAGCAGCACGTCGGCGAGGTTGACGTGGGAGGCGAAGACGCCCCCGGTCGTTGGATGGCGCAGCACAGCGACCTGCAGCAGCCGGGCGTCGGCGTGCGCCTGCGCCGCTACCACCGTCTTCGCCATCTGGACGAGCGACGCCACCCCCTCCTGCATCCGCGCCCCACCGGTGGCCGGCAAGAGCACGATCGGCAGGTCGGCCTCTGCCGCGGCTTCGTAGGCGCGGGCTACCCGCTCGCCAACCACGACCCCCATGGAGCCGCCAAAGAACCCGAACTCCCACAGGACGAAAACCGCTTCGACCCGCGACCCCGCGACCCGTCCCCGCACCGCGAGCACCGCCTCGTCAACCCCCGTCTCCGCCCGCACCCTCGCCAGGCGCTGCCCATAGCCGGGCCAGTCGATCGGATCGTCGCTTGTCGTGGGCCCGCCGAGGTCGGTCGGGTCCTCGACGAGCAGGTCGAGCAGCTCAGGGGCGGTGCTGCGGTCAGCCATGGTCCTCTCGGTCGTGCCGCTGTGCCTGGCGAGCGGCGTTTTCCGCCTGTCTGTCGCGCGACCCGGCATCGCCTCGATTATCCTCGCCCCACCGGCCGTCTGTCCCTCAGCATGACCGATCCGACCTCGTCGGCCGCCTTCGAGAGGCCTGCCGTGCCCATCCGCATCGTCATCGCCAAGCCCGGTCTCGATGGCCACGACCGAGGCGCCAAGGTCGTCGCTCGGGCGCTTCGCGACGCCGGCATGGAGGTCGTCTACACCGGCTTGCACAATACGCCGGAGCAGATCGTCAGCGCCGCCATCCAGGAGGACGCCCAGGCAATCGGCCTGTCCATCCACTCGGGCGCGCACATGACCCTCTTCCCGCGGGTCGTGGAGTTGCTGCGCGGGGAGGGCGCCTTCGACGTCGTCGTCTTCGGCGGGGGGATCATCCCACAAGAGGACATTGCGATGCTGAAGGAGGCCGGGGTGGCGGAACTCTTCACGCCCGGCACCCCCATGGGACAGATCGTTGAGTGGGTGCGGAGGAACGTCCCCGAGCGTACAGCGACGACCTGAATCGACCCGGTCGAGCACCTTGGTCGAGCCTTACCACGTGAATCTGAAATGAGCGGTCTTGGGGAACCCAAGACCACGACGGAGGCAGAAGCGGAGACAGCATGGATCTGCTCGAGTTCCAGGGTAAGGAGGTGCTCGCGCGCTACGGCGTCCCGACCCCCGGCCGGGGAGTCGTCTGCCGCAGCCCAGCGGAGGTGGAAGCGGCAGCACAGGAACTCGCGGGACGTGTCGTCGTGAAAGCCCAGGTCAAGGTCGGTGGTCGCGGCAAGGCTGGCGGGATAAGGCTCGCCGAGGACCCGGACGAGGCGCGCCGGGCCGCCGAGATGATCCTCGGGATGAACATCTCCGGCCACCCGGTCGAACTCGTCTACGTGGAGCGCGCGACCGAGATCGCCGAGGAGTACTACCTATCGGTTGTCCATGACCGCCAGGACCCCGGCTACGTCGTGATCTGCTCGGCCGAGGGCGGCGTCGACATCGAGCAGGTGAACCGCAGCAGACCCGGGGCGGTCGTGCAGCGTCACCTCGTCCCCTCCGATGTCGAGGGCGAGTTCCCTCGTCGCACTGCCGTCGAGATCCTGACCGAGGCGAACATCCCCGGAGACCTCCGCGACCAGGGCGTAGCCGTGCTCGTCGCCCTCTTCCGGGCCTTTCGGCAGGGCGACGCGAAGCTCACGGAGATCAACCCGCTCGTACGCACTCCCGACGGCCTACTGGTCGCCCTCGACGCGAAGGTGACCCTCGACGACAACGCCCTGTTCCGTCACGACGAGTACCGCTATTACGTCGAGGTCGACCGGCGTGGCGACAGTCTCGAGGCGTACGCCAAGCGCAAGGGCATCCAGTACGTCAAACTGGACGGCAACGTCGGCGTGATCGGAAATGGAGCCGGTCTCGTCATGGCGACAATAGACGTTGTCTCCCAGGTCGGTGGCAAGCCAGCGAACTTCCTCGACGTCGGCGGCGGCGCGAGCGCGGACAAGATGGCCGACAGCCTCGGACTCGTGCTCTCCGACCCCGATGTGAGCAGCGTCTTCATCAACATCTATGGCGGCATCACCCGCGGCGAGGAAATCGCGAGCGGCATCCTCGAGGCAATGGAGCGGCTCGGGGTGGTCAGGCAGAGGATCGTCGTTCGCCTCGATGGTACGAACGCCGAACAGGGCCGGGGAATCCTGGAGGAGGCGAGCCATCCCAACATCGTCGCTATGAAGACCATGCTCGAAGCGGGTAAGCGGGCAGTGGCGTTCGCCAACCAGACGTGATGGCAGAGCAGCGCCCTACTCGTTCCGGAGCGCAACGGCCAGAGACCACGATCCGCTCAACTGACAGACAAGAGACAGAAAAAGAAGGGGGACATGAGCATCATCCTCGACGAGTCTACGAAGGTCGTCGTTCAGGGCATCGGAGTGCAGGGCACCTTTCATGCCAAGCGCAACCAGCAGTACGGAACGAGAATTCTCGCGGGTGTCCACCCACAGCGGGGCGGAAAGAAATGGCTCGAACTCGGGCTACCGATCTTCTCGAATAGCGCGGACGCGGTGCGCGAGACCGGCGTGAACACGTCGTTGATCATGGTTCCTGCGCCGTTCACGAGACTGGCCATACTCGATGCGTACGAGGCGGGAATCGCCACCATCGTCGTGATCACCGAAGGCATGCCCGTTCACGACATGACCGATGTCTACGACGCCGCGGTCCGCAACGGCGGGGTGCGGCTCATCGGCCCGAACTGCCCGGGTGTCATCAGTCCGGGCAAGAGCAACGTCGGGATAATTCCGGCCAACATCGCGGGTCCCGGCAACATCGGGCTCGTCTCCCGCTCGGGAACGCTGACCTATCAGATCATGCACGAACTCACCACAGGGGGGCTTGGCATCTCGACCTGTGCGGGGATCGGGGGCGACCCGGTCGTGGGCAGCACATTTCTGGACATCATCAAGCTCTTCGTCGAGGACCCGCAGACCGAAGGGATCGTCTACGTAGGCGAGATCGGCGGCAGGGAGGAGCAGGAGGCCGGCAGTTGGCTCGCCGAAAACGTTCCCGGTTTCCCGGTCGTTGCCTACATCGCCGGCTTCGAGGCCCCTGTGGGCAAGCAGATGGGTCATGCGGGGGCGATCGTGCGCGCAGGTGGTCCTGGTGGGGAGACCGCGGCGGAGAAGAAGGAGATCCTCGAGGGGCTCGGCATCGCTGTCGCCACAAATCCCTCGGAAGCGGCTGAGCTCATGATCAGGCGCATGAGTTGAGGTGCTCCACCCCCCGCCGCTCGCACGCCGACAGGTTGGCGCCCGAGGGCGCAAACGCGACCGGGTGAGCGCGCTCCGTAGGAGCGACGAGAGAGGAGCGTCTCAGGTCCCCTTAGACGGCGACGGTGGTGACCTGGTGAGACGAGAGAAGCCCCGCCCGATGCACGGG
>JALYGD010000302.1 GCA_030777265.1 Actinomycetota bacterium
CGGGCGATCCTGTCGAACACCTCATACCTCCTACCCGGCAGGGCGCCTCCAGAACCCGGGGCCCACCGCCTCGGGGAAGTCGGACAGCGCGACGAGGTAGCCGCCAGGATCGAGCCCGATCGGCAGCTGCGGCAGGGGCCGCGTGGCGGGGCCGAAGGTCGGTTTGGCACCCTCCGGGACCGAGAAGGTGGACTGGTGGCAGGGGCAGAACAGCTCTTGCGTTGCGGCCTGGTAGAGGCCGACGGGGCAGCCGGCGTGGGTGCAAATCTTCGAGAAGGCGACGAGCCCGGCGAAGCTCCACTCCCGCGGCTCGGGCACCGGCACAGCGGGGGGCAGGCGGATCAGCAGCGTCTGTGAGTCCGCAGACCCAATGTGCCCATCGGGGAAGACCGTCAGCACCGTGCCGACCGCCACCTCGTGCGGGCGGATGGGTCTGCCCGCTTCGGTGACCAGGCGCCTGCCTCGGCGCCATTCGGTGACGAACAGTGACCGGCCGGGGCGTGCTCCGAGCGAGCGGATGGGAAACAGCGTGGCGATGCCGAGCGCGGCGAGTGCAGCGCCGAGCGCCTTGGCGAGAAAGCCGCGTCGCTCGAGGGGTTCTGCCCCGGAGTCGAACGCCTCGGCCGCCTCACGCTGGGCCGCTTCGTCGGGACCCATCTCGCGCTGCTCGACCGCGCCGCCCGAGGGCAGCAGGTGCTTGGCGAACAGGGTGAGACCGAGAGCGATTCCGCCGAGGGCGACCCCGAGGAGTGCCCCCTCCAGCTGGGGCTGGCCGCCGAGCGCGTAGACGACGGTGAGACCGAGCGAGGCGACCGCGCTCACGAGGAACGCCCCGCCGATGACCCTCACGTCGCCCCGCTCAGCTCTGTTCATGGGACCACCTCCGTCGCCGTCGTAGAAGACCTAAGACGGCTCCTCTCGCGTCGCTCCTGTGGAGCGCCGCTCACGACCACTCCCGTCGCCGTCTTAGGAGACCTAAGACGGCTCCTCTCGCGTCGCTCCTGCGGAGCGCCGCTCACGGCTCTCCCCGCTGCGCGTCCCGAGCCAGTAGCAGAACAGCAGGAGCGACCCGAGACCCACCACCCATCCGACCGCACCCTCCATGAAGGGCCCGATATGGCCGATGCCGGCGCCGCCCGGGTCGGGTGGGGTCTGCAGGAACGCCACGTATTGCAGCAGCGAGTTGAGCTCGTGGTCGTTCATCACCTCTCGACCGAACACGGGCATGGTCCCCGGGCCGGTACGTACCGCCTCCGCGACCTCGACCGGGGGAGAATCGTCCAGAGGGGGGATGATGATCCCCGTGGTGCCGCCGATCGTTTCCTCTCCCCTCTGGGTCAGCATCGCCCCGCCGATGCCGGTCGTGGCATGACAGGCGGCGCAGTGCAACTGGTAGAGCTGCTGGCCGACGGCGATGTCACCGCTGGCCGGGTCTACCTGCGGGATGTCGGGGCCGGGCGGGTCGAACTGGGTTTCGACGAACGCGACGACGGCCACGATCTCCTCCTCGTTGTAGACCGGTTCCTTGTGCCGGGTCGGTTCCCGCTCGTGGCCGATGGGCATCCGCCCGGTTCGCAGCATGAAGTCGGTCAGCGCGGCGCCGTTCGGCCAGGTGTGCAGTGCGGGCCCGCGCTCGGTGCCGTAGCCGCGGTTGCCGTGGCAGAAAGCACAGTCGCGTGCATACAGATAGGAGCCGAGAGGGAGGCCGATCAGCCCCTCAGGCGAGGGCGGATAGTAGGCGGGGGGACGGAAGGGGGTCACCGGGCCCCCGAGGTAGGCGCACGAACCGAGCGTGAGCGCCGCGAGGGTCACCACGAGCAGCAGGCGCATCCGACTCATCGGTGCTGCTCAGCCGCGGCCGGCGCGAGATCTTGCGCGCTGCGCGCGTCGAGCTCGGCGAACCAGCGCATGAGCAGCATCACCATCACCACCAGGTAGACGAGGCCGGGCGGGATCCACATGATCACGCCCGCCAGCTGCTGGTCCTGGAGGGGCGCCAGCCCCCACGCAGCCGCGCCGGCGGCGTGGATGGGGTAGAGCGGGGCGGAAGCGAAGGTGAGCACCGCGCCGAGCGCGCTGCTCTGCAGCGCGGTAGCGAAGACGAGCAGGACCGCCGCTGGGCGCGCCAGGGCCCGCGGCCGGTGCCGGTTGACGACGAGCCACCACAGCAACGCGGCCGTCAGCAGAAAGCTGGCGTGTTCTGCGGCGTGCACTCCGTCGTTCGCCAGTGCGAGCTGGTAGAGCGACGGCAGGTGCCAGGCCCAGAGCACGACCGACGCCAGCAGCCAGACGACGACGGGGTGGGACGCCCAGGCGGAGACGGCACGAACGGAAGGCGTCGAGGTGGCGAGGCGCAGCGCGCGGCGGGGCCGCACCGGGAGGGCGAGCATGACGGGGATTCCCGGCCGCCCGCAGACGAGCAGGGGCGCAGCTGCAACTATGAGCAGGAGGTGCTGCACCATGTGGGCGGCGAACAGGGTCGATGACAGCGCCGCGAGCGGGGATGTGAGCGCGAGCAGCAGCGTCGCCATGCCAGCGGCGAACAACCCCACCTGGCGAGCGCCCACGAGCCCCCGCCCGCGAATGCGGAGCGCACCGGCGGAATAAGCGAATGCCACGACGGCGAGCACCGCCAGGATGCCAGGATCCAAGGTCCAGGCGCGCAGGAGGTGCGGCGGGGCGAGGGCGCCGTGAGCCGTCGTCATGGCAGGTACTCGCAGGTTCCCAGCATGAGCGGCGGGGCGAAGCCGAGCAGGATGATGACGAGGAACAGCGTGCTCTCGACCACCCCGGCGAAGGCCATCCAGCGGGCCCGCTGTATGCGCGCGTCACCGTCGTCCGATCTGAGCCTGCGCCAGCAGTGAAGAGCGACGAGGGCGGCCGCGAGCGCGGTCGCGGCCATCAGGGAGTTGAACGCCAGCGAGACCGTGTCGACGGGCAGGCCGAGTATCCGGCCGGGCTCCTGAGCCGACGACGAGCAGGCGAACCACTCCTCGAGGGCGTAGTTGACCGCCAGGTGCCCCGACCACGCCACCGGTGCGCCGAGAACGCCGAACAGCAGCGCCAGTGAGCCTCGGCTCTCCTCACGGGTGATCCCGCGCGCCTCATCGACCTTCATAGCCGCTCACAGGTGGGGTGACAGGTAGATGGTCGCGAGCACGGCGGCCCACACGACGTCGACGAAGTGCCAGTACATGCTGAAGGTCTGCACAGTCAGGTGACGGGTCTCGTCGAACGCCCCGCGCCAGGCCCGCACCTGCGTCCAAACGCTCATGAGGAGGCCGACGAGCACGTGCGCGGCGTGGAAGCCGGTGATGGTGAAGAACAGCGAGCCGTAGACGTTGCTGGCAGGGGTGAAGTGGTGCAGCTTCTCGGGCCACTCGACGCCCACGGTGATGAAAAGGAACACCGCTCCCAGCACGAACCCGGCGGCCAGTCCCCACCTCAGGCGTCCTTGCCTTCCCTCCCGGATACCCTTGTCGGCAATGTGGACGGGGATGCTCGAGGACCACAGGATGGCGGTCATGGCAAGCGGAAGGACCAGCTCGGGCTTGGGTATACCCTCGGGCGGCCACACCGGCCCGTTGCGGAATCGCAGGTAGAAGTAGCTGGCGATGAGCAGGGCGAACAGCGTGGCCTCGGTCGCGATCAGCCACACCATGCCCCACCAGCCGAAGGCACGGGGCCCCTCGGCGTGTTCGGGCAGGACCTCTCCGGGTAGCCCGGTTGAGCCCAGCGGCACGTCGACGCTCGTCATTCAGGTCTCCTGAGTCTGTCCGCGCGGCCAGAACCAGCCCATGAGGGCTGCGCCGCTGGCCAGCGCCGTGAGCACGGCGAGCGTCCAGGCATTCAGCAGGACGGTGTAGAAGAACAGCATGAGGGTGACCGCCAGGATGAAGGGCCACGGCGAGGGGTGGGGCATGTGGACGATCGCCTGCGGGCGGGCGTCGAGCGTGCTGGTCGACAGCGTCAGGTGCCCCTCGCTGAGCGGTCGTCCGCCTTCCTCCGGTGACTGCGCCCCGTCTCGCAGTTCCGGCTGGTCCCACATCGGCTCGCGCGCGCGAACCGTTGGCTCGGTTACGAAGTTGTAGTGCCGCGGGGGGGACGTCGTGTACCACTCCAGCGTCTCGCCCCTCCAGGGGTCGTTGCCCGCAGGCGCGCCC
>JALYGD010000303.1 GCA_030777265.1 Actinomycetota bacterium
GCCTGGACGACACTGTCGGTGTCCTCAGGTCGAGGGCCCGTGACGGGGGCGCTGGGCCGAGGGCTGTGGGCTGTGGCACTGAAGCTGGGTAGGAGTCGTCGCAGGCTTCAACTGGCGGGTCACCTGATCGTCGCGGGGCTGTTGGCGACCTGGATCGTGCTGTTGTGGCTGGGGCTGTTCGCGCTGCTGTCGTCGGACCCGCTGGCGGTGACCGACAGCACGACGCAGCAGCCGGCCAGTGGGCTGGCACGCCTGGCGTTCGCAGCTGGGGCTGTGGCTGGGGCGGGAGCCGGCTATGTGGCGGGCAAGCCGATCTGGCAGCTGGTGAACAACGTCGGGGCGGTCCTGGGGCTGGCAGGAGCCGCGATGGCCGTGAGCCATCTGATCAGCCTGGCCACGGCGGCGGTCGCGGCACGGGCGACGGCTCTGCGTATCGCGGGCCTGGGGAGGGACCCTGTCAGCGTCGTGCGCAGCGCCGTTGGCACAGAGCGCGACTGTCAGCAACTGGCGCAGGTCCTCCTCGATTTGACGAGCCCCGTGGCAGCAATGGCGCGTCAGCACCTGGCCTTCCCGGAGCTGCGCTACCTCCAGGTCGTCCAGCGCACGGCCGCAGTGGAACCCAACATCGTCGTGCTCGACGAGGTGGTAACGCTCCTGAGAGTGGGCCCACCCGACTGTGTAGGGGAGGTGGTTCTGGGTCCATTGCGGTCTGCCCTGGACGATTTTTTGGACACGGTGCCCCTCCACCATCTGCCCCAAGAGGCCCCGCCGCTGCCCGACCTCAGCAAGCTCAGCCAAGTGGTGCCCCAAATCGCGGACGGCTCTCAGCTGCAGAGGGTCTTCGTTCAGGAGCGGGATCGTCGGCGCCGTCTGATGGCGCTGCTACGGGGAGCCGGTTGGGACTGGGAGGCGGTCGACGGATAACGAGGATCGCTGCCGCGTCTGATCAGCAGGGTCGGCAGACGACTACGGCTAGCAGCTCAGGCGCCACAAGCCGAAGGGCCTAGGTGCTGGCGGCACGCTGATCGTCCCTGGCTGCCTGCTGTTCGGTCTCCTCGCGCAGCCCCTGACCGCCGACCTGTGCGAAGCGCAGGAGGGTCACGAGCCCGATGCCACCGACGGTATTGCCGAGTGCGGCCCAGAGGAACACCAAGAACCAGTCGAGGTAGCCGAACGGTGCTCCGGCAATCAGGGCGGCGAACATCTCGAGCGAGGCGACGATGCAGTGGTTCATCTCGCCGGCGGTGAGCAGGAAGCCCGCGAAGCTGGCGGCGACGATCTTCGTCCCCGCCGAAGCCGTGGCCTCGATCATCCAGGTCATCACGGTGATGACGGCGCCGGCCATCATCGCCATCGCGAACGAGCGCCAGCCGAAGCCGATGTCGACGAAGTGCACCCCGAGCTTGACGGCCTCGCTGTTCAACTGGGGGAAGCCAGCCATGACGATGGCGGTGATTGCCCAGCCGCCGGCAAGGTTCATGACCGCCGTGCCACCCCACAGCCGCAGAACCGCACCGATGCCCTCGCGGCGGGCGACGAGTGCGGCGATGGGGACGAGATAGTTCTCGGTGAACAACTCGCTGCGCCCAAGCTCCAGCGCGATGAAGCCAAAGGTGAACGCGAGTGCCCCCAGCACCTTGTTGCCTGTCAGGTGCGTGACCACCATGAGCCCGAAGACGCCGATGCTGACGTCAATACCGCCGACGGTTCCCGTGGCCAGCAGCGAGGGCCACGATCGCTCCAGCCGCCGGACCCCCTCGTTCACCACCTGCCTGAAGGCCTGACGGACCTCTTCTTCCGACGTGGCCTGATCGTGCGCCGACGAACCGTCGCTCACAACGCCTCCGGACGCTTCCGATGCCGTCACCACCGTACGGCTGAGCGCGGCGGTCGGACGAGGGCCGGTCAGGCGGGGACCCCACACCCGCCAAGAGGCCCAACCTCGCTACCGAACTCCTGAGGAACGAACTCGCGCAACCACGACTGGGGGGCGCTCTAGTTGCTGCCCTGATCGTCCAAGGACTGTTGCGAAGGGGAAGCGTTGCGCTTGATCGCTTGGAATATGCGGTGGCGCCGTGGAGCATCGAGGTGGTCGACGTCTACTTCAGCTACCTCCTGGTGCCCGGAGTCTCGCCCTTCCCAGTCGTCGCGCTGCTCCCCACGTGCCGCGGATTCGTGCTGCTGCCGCCGTAGCTCGATCCCGCCGACCTGAGCGAGGCGTACGCCACTGGCGACGAGCACGCCGCCGACGAGGTTTCCGAGCACCATCCAGGCGATGATCGGGAAGGCGGTGCGGTAGCCGAAGGGTGCGCCCCCGATGAGGGCTATGAACATCTCGATACCCGATGCGATGCAGTGGGGCATCTGCCCCAGTCCGAGCAGGTAGCCGACCACAAGCGCCGAGAAGAGCCGCGTGGCCTGCTTGGTGGTGATCGAGTTCATCCAGGTCATGAGGGTGACGAGCATCCCTGCGATCACGGCGGCTGAGAAGGAGCGCCAGCCGACCCCCTGGGAGAGGTAGAAGCTGCTCAGCTGTTGGGCTGGCTGGCGGATCTGGGGGAAGCCCATCACGAGCAGGCCCGCCAGCAGCCAGCCGGCGGCGAGATTGGTGACGAGCGTGGCCCCCCACAGGCGCAGGAGAGACGAGACGCTGCCACGGCGGGTGGCAACCGCGGCGATCGGGACCAGGAAGTTCTCGGTGAAAAGCTCGCTGTCGGCGAACACCACGACGATGAACCCGATCGAGAAGGTCAGCGAGGCAAGCACGAGGCTGCGTGTCGACTGTAGGACCACGAGCAGCCCGAAGGCCCCGATGGCCATGTCGAGCCCGCCCGCGGAGCCGGTGGCTAGCAGCCCCAGCCAGTGCCGATCGAGTCGGGTGCTGCCGCGTTCAACCGCAGACCAGAAGGCGGAGCGAACCTCTTCCTGCGTCGCCTGGACGTCTTCGCTTGGTTCGCTGACCTGCCCGGCTGTTTCTTCGGAGTTGACTGCCACTACGGTCCCGCATTCGACCCGCTGCAAACTCTGGGATCATAGGTGAGCCCGTTGTCGGGGTGGCACGGTCAACGGGGACCAGGGCGACTCGTAGATGGTTGCCAGTGTCGCTTCGCTCCTTTGCTTATCACCCTGATTGCCGAAGTTCCCCGAGTGCTTCGGTGACGAAGGCACGGTCGAACACCAGCCCGTGCTGGTCAGGCCGATCGCACCGCGACGGTCGCCGACCAACCCCCCAACCAGGTGTCCGATGGCTGGGGCCAATCGAACACCTGGGCGGCTGCCAGGGGCGGAGGGCAGGTGATCGCATCCCATGCGAGCACGTCCCTCAAGATTCGCCTCGAGTAGCGGTCGTCGGCAACCAGGAGCAGCGGGATGATCAGGACAGAGCTCGGAACGAGCTGGACGTCGCTGTGGCTCGTCGTCGTGTCGACGCTCGGGATCTTCGCCGCCGTGGTGACCTACACCCGGATCGTCGGGCTGCGGA
>JALYGD010000304.1 GCA_030777265.1 Actinomycetota bacterium
CCCGGGAAGCTCGCGCCACCCGGGCCGTTGTGCGTCGCCCGCCGGTCGCGCGCCCCCCTCGTGATGGGATCGTGACGCGACAGCAGCGCATCGCGATCGCCTCACGGCGTAGGCTGCCGTCATCAGGCGCGGCCGCTGGCTCCCCTCCCGCGGCGGCCGACTGACCGCAGCTACCGCTCCCCCCGAACGGCTGCGGCGCGCGGTGGCGAGGCGAGGGTCAGCGCCTCGTTCGCTGGCTGACCGGCGGCCCGGGGCGTCCCCTTCCCCCGGGCCGCGCCATTCTCTCCGCCCACCGTGAGCCGGTGTGCCGCGGCGCTGGCGGCGTGGTACCGCGAGTTCATGTACGCCCACCTCGAGCGCCACCACGTCCGCTACTACGGCAAGTCGGAGACGACCGGCGGCCCCGGCCGGCTGCTGCCGAACGGGCTCCGGACGGTCGGCTGACCGCTCTCGCGGAGCCGGTCGCACGTTAACCCTGTGAGGCGCGGCGCAGGAAGTGCTACCGTGTCGCCACGAGCCGGGAGGGAGCCATGTCGGTCGCGACGAGCGGACCCCGTCACGAAATGGAGCGGGCCCTCGCGGAGGTCGTTCGCGGGGAACCCGTGGTTTCGGGTCTGTGGACCACGTCGGATCACGAGGGGCTGCACTTCTGGCTGACGGTCGACCCGATCGACGCCGAGGCCGAGCGGAGCCTGTACGAGTTGACCGATGTGCTCGACCAACGCTTCCCGGACGCGGACTTCCAGCTCCACGTACTGAACCCGCGCCACTACACCGTCAGCGTGCGCGACGTTGTGCCAGCTGGGGCCGTAGAAGTTCCTCTCCGCGCCACCTGAGGTGGACCGACAGACCGTCGAGCATCTCCGGGCCGCCGAGCGAAATCGAGACATCGCCCGGGCGCTCCTGGCCACCGGGCTCGCCGCGCCGGCGCCGCCCCCTTGGGACTGGGTCGCCATCATCGCGTTCTACGCGGCCGTCCACTACGTCAACGCCTACCTGTGGGAAACCGCACGCTACAAGCCGGACAAGCATAGCCGTCGGGCCGCGCGCGTCCGTCAGGACTGGAGGATCAGGCGCTGCCGGGCCAGCTACGCGCGCCTCCAAACCTTCGGCTACCAAGCCCGCTACGAACCCGTCTTCGCCGTGGTCGAGCAGGAGGCCCGCGCCCCCGTGGATGTTGACCTCCGCCGGGTCGAGACCACCGTGTTAGCCGCGCTCGGCCAGCCAACCCCCAGATGGTAAGCCCGCCCCGGATGGTGGGCTGACCGCTACGTCGCGGCCCCGCGCCGCCGGCTCCGCCCACGTCGCGCACTCTGCCGGCTCCCCCGGCGCTCGACTGCCCGAAACGGGCCGGCGCGTGATTTGACTCCGTCCGATGTGAAACATATGCCACAGTAGCTTCGGCACTCCTGCTCACCCCCGTCGCGGCGGCCATCGCTCATGGCTCTGGCGTGGCGACTGCGGCGCCGGCCGGGACGGCGGCCTGCAGATGCTGCCGGAACCAAGCGGTTGCAGCTCCGGCGGACTCGGCGAAGCCCACGGTATACGCGTCGAAGTGGCCGCCGTGGACCAGGACGAGCTTCTTCGGCTCGAGTGCCCGCTCGTACGCCGCCACGGCCAAGTCGGTCGGCGTCAGGATGTCCTGGTCGGCCACGACGAGCAACAGCGGGGTCGGCGAGATGCGAGGCAGGTACGTTCCGGGGCTGTAGGCCAGGAGCTGTTCGACTGACTCCAGCGTGACCCGATTCTCCCAACTTGGGGCCATCGCCTGGTGCGTCTCGGTGAACCACCGATACGAGTCGGCGGTCGGCAGCGCGCAGTTGCGGTCTTGGGCCACGACCGGGACGTAGTTGACCGCGCCGGAGGTGGAACGCTGCTCGCGGTCCTGCTGCAGCGCCGCGAGGAGCCCGTCCACGTCCTCATCGACCGCGATCCGTCGCACATTGGCCCAGCCGTCGATGAGCGGCACCTGCGCCACGACGCACTTCACACGCCGATCGAGGGCCCCGACGACCAGGACATGCCCGCCGCTGTACGACGTGCCCCAGATACCGATTCGCTCGCTGTCGACCTCGGGCCGTTGCCGCGCGAAGGTGATGGCGTTGCGGTAGTCCTCGATCTGGTCCCATGGGAACAGCTGCCCGCGCGGTTCACCCTCGCTGGCCCCCAGGTGGCGGTAGTCGAATAGCAGGACGGCGAAGCCGGCATCGGCGAACTGGTTGGCAAAGTGGGTCAGGTACATCTCCTTAACCGCGCTGAAGCCGTGGGCCATCACGATCGTCGGGAGCCGGCGCCCCTCCTGAGACCCCTCCGGGGTGTAGAGCCACCCCCGACAGGTAAGCCCGTGGCTCAGGAATGACACGTCCTGCCTCATCGGTCCCTCCATTTCGTGTCCGAGCGTCGGCAGCATCGTCGACGCGGCTAGGCCAGCGTCGTCCCGAAGCTCGAGTGTAGCCCTTCAGCAGGCAGGGGGTATGCGAGGAGGCTACATGGCCGGTGAAACGGTTCCTCCCGTTCACTGGTCCGCCGTCGTCTTGTCCCAGAAACCGCCGATTTCGGGACGGTCTACCAGGACGGGTGGAGGGTCGCGCTAGTCAGAGCTGTCGTGAGCGAAGCGAAAAGTGTGGGTAGAGGGGAGCCCGCCGGAGCGGGCTCCCCTCGCGGAGGTCGGCACGGTCGTCGGCCCGCTCTCGTCTGACCCCGAGAAACGTCTGCTAGGCGATCCCTATCGGGCGCAGGGCCGTGCCCGCCGTCGTGCCCTTGAGCTTGTTGACGCCGAGGACGTACGCAAACTTGTAGGTCCGCTCAGCGGCCAGTTCCTCACAGTTGTTGTATTCGAGGATGTGCACCCCCTGCTTCGGGATCAGGTAGGTATGGACGGGGATGAAACTGGTGCCCTCCTCAAGTTGGTCGACCGGCGTGGCGACCTCCAGGCCGGAGGTGTCGCTGCCGATCATCAGGGCACCCTTCTCCTCGACCAGCCAGCGGGCAGCCGCGAGGTTAATGCCAGCTGAGTCATGGCGCGCCACGTCGGCTTGGTTGGCGCCGACTCCTTCGCCTTGCATCCAGATCGCCGCTGTGCCGGTCCGGATCAGGACCACGTCCAGCACATCGATATCGACGCCCTGCCAGGCGAGCGTCTGCTGGATCAGGTCCGGGGTGATCACGAAGTTCGCGGGCAGCGGGTTCATCCCGGTGTACCCAGCGATATCGACGAGTGTAGCCGGCGCGATGATTGGCGGGATGGTGTCCGCGCCGAGCTTCAGCAGCCCCCAGTCGCCGACGACATCGCGCGCCTTGTTGCCGTTGTAGAAGGTCGGGTCGTCGCCGAATGAGATGTGACCGAAGCTGTCGATTTGGGTGGCCACGTTGTCCGAGATGAAGAGCGCACAGCTGGCGAAGGTTGTCTGGAGGCTGTTTGCCACCGGATCGACGACGAACGGGAGGTCGCGCTGGAGCATCTCGCCTTGCTGGCTACGGAAGGTCAGGATCTCGCCGGGGCTGTGGCCGGGCCAGCGGAAGCTGCGCCGGTCGTACATCAGCCCGAGGTCATAGACGCGGCCTCGCCGCACCATCGACAGCGCCTTCATAGTCAGCTCGGGGCTCAGCTCGTTCAGGTTTCCTAGCTCATCGTTGGGTCCCCACACCCAGCCCCAGCCCCGCCCGCGGACCCAGCCTTTCGGCTGGACCGGCCGGGGCGCCTGGGCTGAGCCGCCGGGAACCTGCCCCTGCGCCGATGCGACCTGTGCCCCACCCGCACTCAGCAGGGCGAGCGCGCCGGCCGCCGAGAGCCCGAGCCCGGCCGCCTTGGCGAGGAAGCCGCGCCGCGTCAGGAAGCCATTTTTGAAGTCGGAAACGAGTTCCTGAACCAGATCGTCCACGCAATCTCCTCCACGTTGAGTGAGAGTCGCCATCGTCTCGAGACGGATCAAGGCCGGTAGGGGGCGTGGTGCCGAAGGTCGCGATCGCCCGAGCCTTGTCAGTTGACTAAGATCACCTCCTTATCGGTCC
>JALYGD010000305.1 GCA_030777265.1 Actinomycetota bacterium
ATTATGGGGGGATGGTCTCTTTTCACGTCCTCGGGGGACGCGACGAGGCGCTACGTGTGGCCCGTTCGACTCGCCTCTTCTTCCTCGCCGAGTCGCTCGGGGGTGTCGAAAGCCTCATCGAACACCCAGGCATCATGACGCACGCCTCCGTGGCCGGGTCGCCGCTCGAGATCGCGGACGATCTCCTAAGGCTTTCAGTGGGCATCGAACACGTCGACGACCTGCTCGCGGACCTCGAGCGCGCGCTCGGCTAACGGGGCCATGGGTCCACTTCATCGAACCGCAACTCGGTGACCGACTCAGCGTCTGCTCTGGAGGAACCTGCCGAGCTGCTCTAGGAGCCTGGGGTGCCACCGGAGGTTCGCAAAGAGATACACGACGACCGTCTCGCATACCCAGTTGCCGGCGAGCGGCGTTTGCGAATGGCGGTCAAGAGCACGATCTCCTGCTCCTGGCCCCGACGGCGTTACCCCCCGCAGCGGAGGCATGAGCTGGCGTTCAGGTCTTCCTGCTCGAGACCCGCCTCTGGTAGAGCCTCACCCCAAGATAGCCTCGCTGCCTCGACGCCGAGGAGACACCGTGCGCGCCCTGCTGCTGTTCAACCCCGAAGCGAGCAGGTCTGATGCACATCTACGTGATGCCGTGGCATCGGTGCTCGCCGCCGGCCTGAAGCTCGAAGTTCACGCCACCAAGCAGCGGGGGCACGCGACGCACATTGCGGCTGGGGCAGTCCAGGAAGGGGTCGATGTCATCTTCGCGTTCGGCGGGGACGGCACCGCGAACGAGGCTATCCAAGCAATCGCCGGCACCGACGTGCGTCTCGGCGTCATTCCCGGTGGCGCGACGAACGTCCTCGTCCGCAACCTCGGGCTGCCCACTAACCCCCTCGTGGCCACCGGGGCGCTGCTTGAGCGGCTACGCGCCGGCTCGACGACGACAATCGGGCTCGGACGCGCGAACGCGCGCTACTTTGCTGTGAACGCGGGATTTGGTTTCGACGCCGCAGTGGTGCGGCTCGTGGAACGACGTTCCCGGTTGAAGCAGGCGGTGGGCCAGTTGTCGTTCGTCTGGTGTGGGCTGCAGGAGTTCTTCATCGGCTACGACCGCTCGAGCTTGCCCATCTCCATTGAACTACCCGGCCAGTCGCCCCGCGCCGGTTACGGGCTCTGCGTCATCGGCAACACGACGCCCTACACCTATCTCGGCAAGCGACCGTTGCAGGTCACCCCTGCCTCGGCCTTCGACCGCGGCCTCGACCTGCTCGCTGTCAGCTCCCTGCGCACCGCCACATTCGTACGCATCCTGCTACAGGTGCTGACCACTGCCGGCCACGTCCGCTCCAGCGCGACGAGCTATCGGCGTGACCTGTCGTCCTTCACTCTGCGCGCCGACAGCCCACTGCCGCTGCAGGTTGATGGGGAGTACGCAGGCGAGTGCCGGGAGATCACGTTCACCAGCGTTCCTCAGGCTCTCACGCTCATCGCCTGAAATCCTCGCGTGCCCCGGCGTCGGCGAGCGGATCTGTGCCCACCCGCCCCGGCCCTGTTCGCACCCGGGCCGCACTCCCGTACCCTCTGGCCGAGCGACCGAACCAGCCCGACCGGCGCCTGAGGCCGAGACCAGGCCGACCGGCGCCTGAGGCTGCGGTGGCTGCTTGCCCCACGCGCCCAACATGTTCGGGAACGTGCCTTCACGGCCCGATACCATTCGGCACGGGCCAGTAGTGGCCGAACGGCACTGGGAGATGTTGCAAGCGAGCCTTGTTACCAGAACGCGGAGCGGCTAGATTTCGCCCGAACTTCGAGAAAGCTTTCACAAGCCCCTCCGGCACGAACGGCACGTTCGAGGCGCACCCACCACTACTGCTCGCTTCGAACACCGTGCGTCACGATGACACGGGGAAGCGGAATCATGGACTGGCGAAGCCTGGCGGCCTGCATCGAAGAGGACCCGGAGCTGTTCTTCCCGGTGGGAAGCACAGGACCAGCTGTCGAACAGGCCGAAGAGGCGAAGCGTGTCTGCGCTCGCTGCAATGTCCGCGAGCCCTGCCTCGAGTTCGCCATCGCGACGAACCAGGATGCAGGTATCTGGGGCGGACTCACCGAGGACGAGCGGCGCACACTGAAGCGCGCTCGGCAGCGTCGGCGCCGCATCGCGAGTTGACCCGACGGTCCCGGGTGATAGACCGGAGGAACAGCGTTGCGACCTCGGACTCGGCTCACAACCCCTGGCGGTCAGGAGCCGGAGGCGTTCGTCAGGGGCACGTTTGGCGCCGAGGAGTTCTACTCGCACGGCTTCGCGATGCCCATCGAACCTCGTATCCCTGCACGCTGGCCCTGGGTCGCTGGAGCCGTGGCCGCCGCCGTGCTGCTTGCTGCACTCATCTACATCCTGCTAGCAGTAGTCGGCGTCGAAGAGCAGGACCCTTCCCTGGGGGAGATTCCTAGCGAAGCTGGAGTCGTAGGCTCCTGACGAGCTAGCCACCGGCTTCCGCTCGCACCTGCTCAACCGCGTCCGCGACGGCTTCCGGCGCCTCCCATGGAACTTGATGAGAGGCTTCGGCGACGACCACCTTCTCCACGTCCAGCTCCGCGGCGAGCGACGCCACGCGTCTCGGCGGAACGAGGACGTCTCGACCGCCTGCGAGCACGGCCACCGGGATCTCGAGCCCGCCCAGACGCCCGGTTAGATCGTGCGCAGCGGCGGCCCGGTAGTCGGCCGCAATCGCCCGTACGCCGGTGCGACGAGCGACACGCTCGAGGCGACGAGCGGAGGCTTCCGCCGCCTCCGAAGGGTTCTGCCGCGATCCGGCGATCCCGAGGTGGATGAGGTCGACGAAGCGGTTGAGATCGCCGTCCTCCAAGGCAGCCATGGCCCGCCGATCGGGCTTGGGGTCGACGTCGGCACAGATCACGACGACACCCGAGACGGACTGCGGTCGGCGAAGGGCGGCCTCCAGCGCCACCGTCCCGCCGAGCGAGTGCCCGACGAGCACGGCTGCCTGCCCCCCCGGTACATGGTCGACCGCGTCTTCTGCAAGGTCCTCCACCCGCTCCAGAGGCGATCCGAAGCGACCACCGTGAGCGGGGAATTCGTGGACGATCACCGGCCGTGCGACGAGCGGCACGACTTCGGACCAGATCTCGCCATCCTGGCCAGCACCATGAAGGAAAACGACCGGAAGCCGCTGCGGCGTCTCTGGGGGTCCCACCAGACCTCAGGCGGCCGAGCCGGCGCTCGGGAGAGGCAGCTCGGCGAAGCAGACCGTGCCTCCAGCCGAGCCGGCACGGCATACTTCGAGCCTGCCTCCGAGCTCGGTCTCGAGTAGGGCGTTCGCGATCTGCAGCCCGAGGTTCGCATCGCGGTCGAGGCGCCAGTCCGAGGGAACGCCGACCCCGTTGTCGCGAACCGTGAGCAGGAGGCTGGCCGGTCGCCGTTCGAGGATTACTTCGACGCCTCCGCAGCCAGGATCCCCGTTGGGGGGAAAGCCGTGCTCGACGCTGTTCTGTACCAGCTCGGACAGCACCAGCGCGAGCGGGGTGGCGATCCCGGCCGGCAGTTCGCCTGCGCTGCCGCTGATGGTCATGCGGATTGGCCGGTCGGGGTCGGTCAAGCCCGCTTCGAGCATGTCGACGAGGCGCTGGGCCACTTTGTCGAACGACACCCGCTGACGGCTTTCCTGCGACAGGGTCTCGTGAACCAGCGCGATGGAGGAGATGCGACGGACCGACTCTCCCAGGGCCTCCTTTGCCTCGATGCTCCGCAGCCGGCGTGACTGCAGCCGCAGGAGCGATGCGACGGTTTGGAGGTTGTTCTTCACGCGGTGGTGGATCTCGCGGATCGTGGCGTCCTTGTAGAGCAGCAATCGCTCATGACGGCGCAGTTCGGTCACCTCGCGCATGATCATGATCCCGCCGAGCACCTCGTGACGGTGCACCAGGGGGATGAGCCTGCGGAGCACGACCGCCCCTCGCGCCTCGACCTCGCTCTCGAGCGATTCTCCATCAGCGAGAGCCTGCATGACCGCTTCGTCGTCGAGGTCGAACTCGCGGACGTGGCGGCCGATGATGTCATCGACCACGCCGAGCCGTCGATAAGCGCTGATCGCGTTCGGGCTTGCGTAGGCGACGATCCCATTGGGGTCGAGCCGTATGAGCCCGTCTCCGACCCGGGGGGCGAGCTCTCGTTCGGGATCGCCTCGGAAGGGGAATTGTCCGTCGGCGAGCATCAGCGCGAGCTCCCCGGCGGTCTGCAGGTAGGTCAACTCGAGCGGTGACGGCGAGCGCACCATGGACAGGTTCGCCTCGCGCGTCACGACGGCTACGACCTCGCCCGCAAAAGTGACGGGAATCGCCTCCTCCCGTACCGGCACGCCCGTGGACCAACCCGTGTCACCCTTGCGGACGATACGTCCCTCACTGAAGGCTCGGACGACCGCGGAGCGCTCCTCCGGTTCGAAGGTCCGTCCGACAAGATCCTCGTGGTAGAGAGTCTGGGCCGTGTACGGGCGCATCTGCGCCACGACGACGAGTCGCGCACGCTCACGGCACCACAGGAGCAGGTCGGCGAAGGACAGGTCCGCGAGGATCTGCCAATCTGAGACGACGGCTTGCAGGTGGTCGACCACGGGCCCGGTCAGCGCAGCACGGCCTTCGATGAGCTCCTGCAGCGACGACATGGGTGGTCAGCGAACCATCGGCGTGACGACGGACGCTCGCATCAGCTCAGGAACTTCTGCAGGTGCTGCAGCGGCACGACTTCCCGGATCCGCTCGAAGGCTCGTTGCTCGATCTCCCGAGCCTCTTGAATAGTGAGACCGAGCCCTCGAGCGGTGTCAGCGAGGTTGTGCGAGTACCCGTCTACGAGACCCATGCGCAGCTCCACAACCCGCCTTTCGATCTCCGGCAGGCGCCGGAGCACCCGCTCGAGGGGGCGCGCCAGCTCGGCGACTCGGTCTTCCTCGTCAGACCGGTGCCCCCCGCGCCGCGGTGGTCGACCGCCTTGCCCGGCTGCTTTCCCGCGATCACGGTTGGGCGTTCCACGTCGTCCGCCACGCGCGGGACGGGACGCGTCCGGGGTCTCTTGTGGTGAGGACATCTCGTGACCACTTCCGTCGCCGCCTTAGGAGACCTCAGACGGCTCCTCTCGCGTCGCTCCTGCGGAGCGCCGCTCACGCGGTCAGCCTAGCCGCCAAAGCAGGGGCGCGGACCGGTGCTCTCGTTAGCCCGCCCGTGGCAATCGCCTCGAGAGGATCTCTGCCCCACAGTCGGGATGTGAGGCTGTGCCGACGTCAGTCCGCCACGGTCGGGGCACGCAGGAGCCCGAGGACGCTCACCGCGATGAGTCCGCTGACGCAGGCGAGCTGCCCGTACCACCACGTCCCCAGCTCATGGTGGCCCGTGGCAGGACACGCCAAGACCCCGGCGAGGAGGACGCCCGCGCTGACGAGGGATGCGGCGAACCCCACGCGGCGGCGGGCAGAGAACCCGAAGGCGGTGGCGGAGAGCGCAAGGACAAGAACGTTCACGAACAGCGCGTCAACCGGCGAGGGGATGGCCGCCGGGTCGGACGGTCGAGGCTCGATGGACAGTGCAATGGCGAGCAGTAGTAGCCAGCTCGCGCCCCCGGCCGCGGCCCACACTCCGGGTACATGATCCTCGAGGCGGCGGGAAGGGCCGGAGGCCCGGGCGGGCGGGCCAGATGCAGACGGGCCG
>JALYGD010000306.1 GCA_030777265.1 Actinomycetota bacterium
CCACCCGGCTGATGGTCGACGCCCTCGGCGACCTCGCAGAGGTCAACGACATTCCGCTGCTGTGGGACCCCACCGGGGTGGTCTCCCAGCTGCGCTGGGCGGGCGGTACCGCCGTCATCGGTCGCGACGAACCCTGGGCCACCATCGACCCCTCGGGTGCGGCATCTTGGCTCGACGTCGACTGGCAGGAAACCGTCGGCGACTCGTCGCGCGACCCCTGGGGCGCCGACGGGCAAGCGACCGCCCCGGTCGGGGCGGACCCGGTTCGGCTGGGCTGGCGCGGCGAGGTGGAGGTCGACGGGCTGGTGTGGCTGCGCCACCGCCCCTACGACCCCCACACCCGCACCTTCCTGTCCACCGACCCCCTGCCCGGCCTCCCCGGCACGGCCACGGCCGCCAACCCCTACCACTACGCCAACAACGACCCCATCGGCTTCTCCGACCCCCTGGGCCTGCGGCCCCTCACCGACGCCGACCTGCGCGCCTACCGCGACGCTGCCGGCCGCAACCTCTTCGAACGCGGAGGCGACTGGGCACAGGACAACTGGGAATACCTCGCCGCGGGCGCTGCGGTCGTGGGCGGGGTCGCGCTCATGGCCACCGGAGTGGGCGCCCCGGCCGGCCTCGCCCTGCTGGCAGCCGCCGGCGGCGGTGCCCTCATCGGCGCCGGAGCCAGTGTCGGCGTGCAGAAGTTCACCACCGGCGGGGTCGACTGGGGACGGGTCGGCATCGACGCCGCCATCGGAGGGGCCGCCGGGCCCATCGGCGCCGGCGCCGCAGCCGCCACCAGACTCGGCAGCCCCCTCCTGCGAGGCGCCGTAGCAGGAGCCACAGAAAGCCTCACTGCCGGCGCCGCCACCCGCGCCGCCTATGGCGAAAACCCCTTCAACCCCCCCGCAATGGTCAAAGACCTCTTCCTAGGCGGCACCCCCGGCGCCCTCGGCGGCCGCCTCGGAGCGAAACCGGCCCCAAGGAAACCACTCTTCAGTCAAACGACCGCCTCACCGGTCTTCGCGCACGGTCCCTTCCGGGGAGAGACCATCGGTGCAATGGCTGATGCCTTGAGGGCTGGAAAGGTGGCCCCTGAGCAGCTTCCCATCGATGTTGTCGTTCGCAACGGACAGACGATCGCTCTGAACACCAGGTCGACCCTTGCCCTCCGGCGGGCGGGTATTGATCCGAGCGAGTGGGTTGTCCGAGACCTGACGGGTGACCCGTTCTTCGAAGGACTGCTCACTGAGCGGCTTGCGCGAAATAAGCTCACTGACGGTATCGATTACATCCGAATCACCGGAGCAGGTCCGAATGCGAGCTCCTTGCGATGAGCGAGCGCGGCTTTCGAGAGGAGTGGATCCTGCCGTGCAAATCACAGGAGTTCATGGAAGGGCCTGTCCTCAAGCACGAGCGCAGCGACCTCCGCATTGGGTACGACTGTGAGTCGTTGAGTGGCGAATACTTCTGGGAAGACATCATCTTTACGGGAGTAGCCGCGTTTAGATTTACGTCACACAAGGCACGCATACCTGAACATCTCGCAGCCTATGACCGGCTGCTTGTGGCAGCAGACTCCGAATGGATCGCCTCGTTCAGTTCCGACTCTCGACTGCGTCATTGGCGAATTTACTTCGACGAGATCGGCTGTTACGAGGTGCTAGGTACGGGCTTCGTCCCACCTACGTGATGGCCGAAACGCCTGCTTCCAGGATCTCCCCCACAGCCGGCCAACTCGCCGCCGTCGACGCCCATGACGAGGCCTGGTCGTTTCGCTACCACGCTGCGGGGCGTCTGGTAGCCGAAACCGGCCCAGAAGGCGAGGTCACCTGCGCCTACGACGCCGCCCACCAACTCATCGAACGTCGCCACGGCGACACCGTCACCACGTTCGCCTACGACCCCGGCGGACCGGCATGCCGGTGTTCGCGTTGCTCTACCCCAGCCCCTCCCTGGCCCTGCTCGGTGACCCCCGCGAGGTCGCCGCACGGCTCGGCGGCGCCGATCACCCGGTGCCGGCTGAAAACGTCCTCGCCGAGGTCCGTGAGCGACGGGAGTGTCCCAGCTCCGCTGGCCTCCCTGAGGGCGTCGGGAAGTCCGGGAAGATGATCGTTCACGGAGCGCCACGAATCCTCTCAGCGCGTGTCAATCAGGCTTAGCTGTCAAAGCTCGCGTGTCGCGCATCGAGTCAGTCCCTAGACTGCCCGCGTTTCCCGCTGGGCACCAGGGGCGCCACGTTGAGCAGGGTTCGTCTCCTTGCGGTGATCTTGCTCGTCGTCGCGTTGGCGGTCGCGGTGGTCCTCCTGCTCGTCCGACAGCGCTCGTCGGACACCACCGACAGGTTGGCCGCATCAGCGCCGAGCGAGCCGACTCTCCCGGCCAGCTCTCCCCGGCCAGTGGAGATCCCCACGCCGGACAACACGGGGCGCAACTTCGACCACATCTGGCGGGAGATCCAACGCTTCAACGACTGGACCTACAAGCATCCTGAAGTCGGCTTGAACTACATCCACCTCATCTACCACCCAGACTGCCTGTGCTATTCGGCCCTGAGAGAGAACCTGTTGCTCGCGCTACACGACGACGTGCACTACGAGGATCTCACCACTCGGGTCGAAAGCGTCGTCGTCATCTCGGACCTCGGCGAGAGGGTGCGCATCGAGACGCGTTTGTCGATCGCGCCCCGTCGAATCGTCAATGCGGAAGGAGCAACGGTCCAATCCGATCAAGGCGTGCCCCCGCGGGATTTCGTGGCCGAGCTCGAACTGCAGAGCGACGGCCGATGGCTGGCCCGCTCCATCACCATCAAGAAGCCGGTCACGCCAATCCCTGGGGATCCCGTGGGGGACGCAGCATCACCTGAAGGCGGCATCCCTGTGACTCAGCCTTCGATGGCTCCCTGATGGAACGCCATCGATCCAGTCAACGCGTTTCAAACAGGGTTAGGTGTGGAAACCTCGCGTTTGCCGCGCATAGGGTGAGGCCCTGCACTCCACGCGCTTCCACACTCGGCGCCAGGCGCCTGCCCCGCCCCGCCGTCAGCGTCAACCCAGGCCAGCGCGGCCTGACCGGCCTCGAGACCTTCTTCTGGTACGACGACAGCACCGCCGACCGACTCGAGCCGGTCGACCATGACGGCAGCCCCGCAAACGCCCGGGATCGCCCCGCGGCCCGCTACGTCTTGGACACCAAGGGCCGCTACACCATCACGGTCGAGACCCGTCTGGGCCGGCAGCTACACCTGGACCGCACCCGTTCAGCAAGGCAGCGGCAACCTCGGCGAGGTCCACCTGTCCGCCTCACGCGACTACCAGGTCTCGAGGTCCGCTCGGTGCTCGTGGAGTGACCGCACGGCCGGCGCCGATCCCGGGCGGGTAGCCCACCTGAAGAGCGGCGGAGCAAACCGCAAAACCCGGCACCAAAGAAATCGCTACGTCACAGTTACATCACTATGAGACACTGTTTGTGATCACCCCCGCACAGCAAGGAACGTTTCGTGCGCACGAGAGCGCCCCGGTCCCCGTTCGTGTTCGTCGTCGCCGCACTGTCCGCACTGCTGGTCGGCTGCTCCGATGGCGGACCACAGGTGGAGGCGGGCGGCCTGCCCTCGTTCGCCGAGGAGCCCTCAGCCCCCCCGGCCACTTCGCCCCTCGCTGACGCCGACGACCCACCAGGCGGCCCGGGCGGCGCCCAGGACGACGAAGCTCGCCCTGCCCCCGCCGACCCCGGCAGAGGCCAGAACCTGCCCTTCCCGGCTGACACCAAGCCCGACGTCTCCTCCGCCCAGCAGGGCTTCCCGGTCCTCGTCGCCGTCACCAAGGGCACCCACCCCGGCTACGTCCGTTACGTGTTCGAGTTCGCCAGCAACCACCCCGAGGGTCACTCGCCGCTCGTAGCCCGACCGGCATGGAACGTGCGCTACGTGCCCAAGAGCGAGGCGGTGATGGACGGCTCCGGCAAGCCCGTCGCGGTCGGAGGCAGCGAGCGCCTGCGCATCGACTTCGAGGGCGCGGCCATGCACTGGGACGACGGCCGAGTCTCCCTGACCCGTTCCGTGCCCGACCATGACCCCCTCGTGTTCGGGAGCGACTTCGAGGGCACCGTCGCGTGGTTCCTCGGACTCGACAAGCAGACCCCCTTCCGGGTCTTCTTCACCGACAACAACAAAGTCGTGCTGGACGTCGTGCAGTGAGGCTCAGGCACCACCCTCCAAGGCTGCCCGCAAGGCATTGTTGAAGCTGCGCACCTCGGGGGGCACGGATACTGAGACGGATACCTGAGCATGTTCAACCCGCGGACTGCGAGGAACGCGTCAGTATCGCGAACGACCTCCGGTCGTCAGGACGAATCTCTGCCTCCCAGCCCTCTTCTCTCAAGCGCCGGATGATCGCGGCCTCGCCCGGTCGTTGAGCGTCGTCCAGAATGACGGTGGCGGCGTGCAGGCGATCGCCGAGGACCTCCCACAGCCCCCACCTCCCACCACGGGTCTTGCCGGGCGGGCCGTCACAGAGCACGAGGTCGAACTCGTCCGGAAGCTCGGACGGAACCTCGTACCACTCGATGTCCCCGTAGGGTCTCAAGGGCGCGTCGAGGACCGCAGGTCCCGTCGCTCCGAGCATCTCCAGCCTGCGTCGAATCCTGTCTGCCCAAGCCGGGTCGTGCTCCAGGGTCCACACCGGCGCCGTGACGGCAGCAGTCAGCCCCAGCGCCAACGTGGTCAGGCCGGAACCGCACTCCAGGATCGGCCCCTTGGAACCCGCCGCATAGTTGAGCGCCTCGAAGACATACGCCTCTCCGGCACTGAAGCCCCGGTTCCCCCAGCCGAGGGCGAGGCGCTGGATCGCACTGGCTGAAGGCCCGCGCGAGCGCAGCTGGTAGGCCCCGAGTCGAAGCAGGACCCTACGGCGAGCTGACCCGAGCGGACGGCGTATGTGCGCCGGAAGATGGTCCCGGATCCTGGTCACGACGCTGAAACCTCCCGCACTCCCGCTGCTGGCGGGCCGAGCCGGTCGATGCCGTGTCGATGTGGACGACACCGAGCGACTAGCGCACTCGAGCCTGGATTGTCAAGACCGATTTGGCCGATCGGAGGGGGCCGTGCCGAGACCCCTCGCTACCTTGGCAAGCGAGCGGAACGTTCGTCGCGACCGCCCAGACTTCAGCGCTCGAAGACACGGGCCGACGACTCAGCACGGCCATCACGGGGGACCGAAATCCTATGGAAGATCCTATGAACGAGTTAGCAGTCAATGCCGCATCTCTGGTGATCGAACTGACCGGCGCGGCCGGAACAGCCATTCCTCGACGTCTCGCCCCGACCCGACCGTCCGAACCGCTGGAGAGCGCCGACGTCGAGGTGTCATTCGACCACCGGCAGAGCCGGGACCCCGACGACCGCGACCGCCTCCACCTCGTCGTGGAGAACTGCGGAAGGGGACCCGCACGAGACATCGACGTCGCACTCCTCCCCGTCGACCAGGTCGGCCAGGCAGCTGACCTGCGACCGAGGCAGCGGATCCAACTGCCGGCGCTCGACCAGGGCGAGCGGCGCGCCGTGACCGTGGCAGCACTCGCCGGTCCGGTCGTCGCCGCGACCTGCCGCTGGAGCGACGCTTTCGCCGACTACGAACGGCATCGACTGTTGCAGGCCAGGTGACCAGCGGTCTGCCTGCTGCCCGTAGAGGTGCCGCGGGGAACGTGATCGGGCGTGGGGTGGGGCCGGGCGGCGTGCTCGGCCGGCGCGTTCTGAACCGTGCCCTGCTCGAGCGGCAGATGCTGCTGCGGCGCTGGAAGCTGGACGCAGCCGAAACGACCGAGCATCTGGTCGGCCTGCAGGCCCAGGCGCCCAACCCGCCCTATTTCGGACTCTGGACGCGGCTGGACGGCTTCCGCCCCGACAATCTGGCCCGGCTGATCAGCGAGCGGCGTGCGGTCCGCATCGCGCTCATGCGCAGCACCATCCACCTGGTCACCGCGCGCGACTGCCTTTTTCTGCGGCCCCTCGTGCAGCCCGTCCTCGAGCGGAGCCTGCAGGATGGCTGGGGCCGTCACCTCGAGGGACTGGACCTCGAGGCGGTCGCAGCCGCCGGACGGGCGCTGCTGGAGGAACGCCCACGCACCCCCAAAGAGCTCGGCAAGCTGCTGGCGGAGCAGTGGCCCGACCGCGATCCCGCCGCCCTCGCCAACGCCGTCCGCGCCCTGGCACCGCTGGTCCAGGTACCACCTCGCGGCCTGTGGGGCGCGAGCGGGCCCTCCGCTCACACGACGGCCGAGACCTGGCTCGCCCGCCCGCTCGAAGGCGACCCCTCACGCGAGGAGCTGGTCGTGCGCTACCTGACCGCGTTCGGCCCGGCCTCCGTCGCCGACATGCAGACCTGGTCGGGCCTCACCACGCTGCACGAGGTGACCGAACGACTCCGCCCACGCCTGCTGACCTTCCGTGACGAGCAGGGCAGGGAGCTGTTCGACGTGGCCGACGCTCCCTTCCCCGACCCCGACACCCCGGCCCCGCCGCGCTTCCTACCGGCCTACGATAACGTGCTGCTCTCCCACGCCGACCGCACGCGCATCATCAGCGACGACCGTCGCAGGCGGATCGCTGCCAGCAGGCTGGAGGTCGGGACGGTGCTCGTCGACGGCTTCGTCGCCGCCACATGGAAGCTGACGCAGCACCGCGGCCCCGCGACCCTGAGGATCGAACCCTTCGAGACACTGTCGCAAGCGGACACGGCCGCCGTGACGCAAGAGGGCGCCCGGCTGCTCGCGTTCGCCGGAGCAGACCACAGCGGCAAGATCCAATTCGAACGGGCCGGAGAAACTCGAGCGTCATCCTGGTAGCCGAAACCATGGAGGGCATATGACGGAACAGCGGCCGTTTCACGTCGAGGTGGTCGTCCACGTGCCACGCGAAGCGGTGTGGAGCGCGCTCACCGACCCGGCCGAGGTGCGACGCTGGTTCGGGTGGGACTACGAGGGCCTCGACGACGAGATTCGCTACATCTTCGTCGACCACGCCAAGACGGCCGCACCCGACCGCATCGAGCTGGAGAGCGGCGAGACGATCGAGCTCGAAGCGAACGGTCTCCCAACCGTCGTGCATGTGACCCGTCCCGGCTCGCTCGCTGAGCCCGACGGAGACGACGTCTACGACCTGATCGAGGAGGGCTGGCGCGCCTTTCTCCAGCAGCTGCGTTACTACCTCGAACGGCACGCAGGCGAGGACCGCCGCACCGTCTGTCTCCAGGGGGAGGCGTCCCCCGCCGAGGTCCTCGCCGCCCTCGATGAGGTGGTGACAGGGCGCCTCTGGCATGCGAGCTCGTATCAGGTGGCGATCGTCGTCGACGGGCAGGCCGGCGGCCTCGTCGTCATCGAGGCGTCCAGTCCTCTCGACTCCGACATCCCAGGACGGGTGACGGTCACGGTCACGAGCTTCGGCCTCGGCGACGCGGCGTTCGCCGCACGCCGCCGCGAGTGGGAGTCGTGGTGGACCGCACTCGCGGACCGACCGATGGTGATCCCGTAACTCGACCAGCGGCTACCACTCATGGTCCTACGCCCGCAGGATGCCCTCCTCGTCACTCCGTTCGGTCCCACTCGCCCTCGGGATCCACCGAGAAAACGCCGCGGTTGTGGCCACCGATCGAACCGTCGCCGGCCATTCTGAGGACAGTCGGTGCAGCGCCCTGTGCTGGCGTTCCCACAGCATCCAGTGGGAGGCGCAGGCGACGCTCACAAAGATCTTGTCCTGGGTTCCAAGATCCTCATGAAGCTCCCTGGCGCGGACCGTCGCCGGGTTCCGCGTGGCCTGCACCGCCCCCGTGACTGCCGGTGCCCGATCTCTCTCAGCACCCGCCGCGAGAGCGGGGGCGGGAGCCGCGGCGAGCATCGACAGGAACAGCAGAGCGTTGAGCACACTGCGACGCATCCGAGGACCCTCTCAGACTCGAACTGACCGGCTCCATCCTCGGTCCGCCCGGCGGAGACCCGCAATGGATGCGAAAATCACCTAGCGTGGATTCCGGCCCTGCGCACTACGTTGTGCCGGCCGGGCGCTCTTCGTTCCGGCGCCCGGGATGCGTGGCGGCCGAGAGGTGGAGGCGAGGTGAGGGTCGCGATCACCGGCAAGGGCGGCTCGGGCAAGACCGTCGTAGCCGCGCTGCTCGCACGGCACCTGAGCTCCGGGGGGCGGCGGGTCCTCGCCGTCGACCTCGACACGAACCCGGGGCTCGCGCTCTCCTTGGGCCTACGGGCCGCGGACGTCGTCCTCCCCGACGAGGCCGTCGCCGAGCGCGAGGGCACCCCCTACGGCTGGGGGCTCGCGGACGGCTTGACACCGGCCGAGGTGGTGCACCGCTTCGCGGTGCCCGTCTCGGAGCGGTTGTTCTTCCTCGGCTTCGGCAACATCTCCGGGGCGTCCCATCCGCTCTCGCGTTACCTCACCGCGGTGCGGACCGTCGCCGACAGGTTCGACGAGCCAGGCTGGGCCACGGTCCTCGATCTCGAAGCCGGGCCCGCCACTCCGTTCGAGGGCTTCGCTCGTGCCGCCACCCTCGCTCTGGTACTCGTCGAAGCGACGCCCGCCTCGGTGCTCGCCGCGCAGCGCATCCGCTCCATACTTGACCATGACGGCACGCCGAGTGGCTTCGTGGCGGCGCAGGTGCGGGAGGACGCGGAGGTGGCGTTCGTTGCCGAGAACCTCGAGGCCCCGCTCGCCTGCGTACCGTTCGACCCCCAGGTGAGGGAACTCGAGCGGCGGGGGTCGCTCGCTCTCCTCCCCCCGGACAGCCCAGCCGCGGTCGCGATCCAACGACTCGTCGACAGCGTCAGCGAAAGCCATGAGGAGGAGGTCCCGGCATGAAGGTGATCGTCACCGGCAAGGGCGGTGCGGGCAAGACCACCATTGCAGCGCTGCTCGCGCGCAGCTTCGCCCGCGCTGGCGTCCCGGTCCTGGCGGTCGACGCGGATCCCAACCCGAACCTGGCGCTCACGCTCGGACTCGAGGCGGATGCGGTGGCGGAGCTGGAGGGAATCGTGAATGCGGTGCTGCGCCACAAGGCGGCGCACCAGCACGAGCACGACGGCCGGCACGCCTGTGATCCCCCAGTCCAGAAGAGTGCCGGGGAACTCGTCGAAGAGTTGGCGGTGACCGGCCCCGACGGCGTACGGCTGGTTCAGACCGGCCTGATCGAGCGGCCAGCTGACGGCTGCCTGTGCTGCGGCTCGCATGGAACGACCCGCCGCGTTCTCGCCGAGCTGGGCACGGACGGTCGCATCGTCGTCGCTGATCTGGAGGCCGGGCTCAACGACCTGATCTGGGCCTACCCGCGCCCCGACGACATCGTGCTGGTCGTGACCGCGCCCTACCTCAAGTCCCTCGAAGTCGCCCGCCGTGCGCTCGCAATCACTCGTGAGGTCGGTGTGGGGCGCCGACTCGTGGTCGTGAATCGCGCCGAGTCGGAAAAGGACGTGGATGACGTCCGCATCGAGCTGGGCGCCGACGCGGTAGCGGTGCCCGACGACCCTGCCGTCCGCAGCGCTGACCGGCAAGGTCTCGCCGCATTCGACGCCGCGCCCGGCACCCCGGCGGTCACCGCGATCTCCGCCCTCGCCGGCCAGTTGCTGCCGGCTGGCTACCAGATGCGATCAACTGGCTGACTGCGTCCCGTGCCTCGAGCACGTCTCCGCGAGGCGCCCCCGCTCCGTACGCCTTGACGACCCGGTCATCGAGAACTAATCCTCGCCTTAGCGCCACCCGGGCGCCGGGGACGGGATTTTCCTGGGTGGCGTGCGCATCCTAGGTGTCGGCATCGGGGGCAGGCATGCGACGGAGCCGTGGATCCGCTCTCGTAGTCATCACGCTGACCTCCTTGCTGGCGATGTCACTGCCCGTGGCCGGGCACAAGGATCCCACGAAGTCAGGGGCCGGGCGGCCCGCCAGCCAGCAGGCCCCCGAGGAACGGTTCGATGACGGGGTCATCGACTCAGGACTCGACGCCCACCGGGCTCACCAGCACGGCGGCGAGGGTGGCCACTTGCCGCCGACGCGGCAGAACGTCGAGCTCGTGAGCAAGCTCGAGCTCAGCGGGATCGCCCCAGGCCGCATCGGTGACGTAGGCGTGTTCGGCAACTACGCCTACCTGGCAGCATACGCCGCCCCTGAGTGCGAGAAGGGAGGCATCTACGTCATCGACATCTCGGACCTACAGAACCCGAAAGAGGTCGCGTTCATCCACACCGGAGAGAACAGCTTCGTCGGCGAGGGGGTGCATATCACCCACATCGACACTCCAGCGTTCACCGGCGAGGTGCTCGCATTCAACAACGAGATCTGCGGCGACGTGACCCCGACCACCGTCGGAGGCCTGACCCTGTTCGACGTGAGCAACCCGACCCTACCCGTCCCCCTCGCCCAGGGCGCGGGCGACTTCGACCCCCCCAGCGTGACCGGCGCCAACATCGCCCACCAGATCCACAGTACGTTCATCTGGGACGCCGGCGACAAGGCCTATGCGGTCCTCGTCGACGACGAGGAGCCCTCCGACGTCGACATCATGGACATCAGCAACCCCCGCAAGCCGGTCCTCATCGCCGAGTACGAACTGGACAAGCGGTTCCCCCAGATCATCCAGGAGGAGCTCGGCGGAGAGTCGGTGTTCCTCCACGACGTGATCGTCAAGCAGATCGCAGGCCGCTGGATCATGCTGCTCTCCTACTGGGACGGCGGCTACGTCGTCGCCGACGTGACCAGGCCCCGGAGACTGACCTACCTGGCCTCCTCGGACTTCACCATCCCCGACGTGGAGCTTCTCGAGTCGACCGGCATCAGGGAGCTCCCAGAGGGCAACGCGCACCAGGCGGAGTTCTCGCGGGACAACCGGTTCATCGTCGCCGCCGACGAGGACTTCGCCCCCTTCGCCCTCCACGGCACCAACGTCACGGACAGCGAGGAGTTCGACCTCACACCGGCCAGCGACAGCCCACCCGTCAAGCCGGAGAGCCCGCTGGAGGGTCAGACCGTCTTCCTCGGCCACGCCTGCCCCGGCGACCCCGCGCTCCCTGCCGGCGACGGCTCCCAGATCGCGGTCGTCGAGCGTGGCGTCTGCACGTTCAGCCAGAAGGTGGCCACCGTGGAGGCTGCCGGTGGCTATATCGCGGTCATCGTCTTCAACCGCGAAGGCCCCGACGCCTGCACCAGGCTCGCCTCGATCACCGCCGAGGGCAAGCTCCCCGTGCTCTTCGTCGGCCGCGACGTCGGGCTCGGATTGTTCAACATGCCCTACGACGAAGCCGCCTGCCGCGCCGGTTCCGCTCAGGCGCCGATCGCGATCGGGACTGCCGGCGACCGGGTGCGCGTCAAGGCGGTCTTCAACGGCTGGGGCTATGTCCACCTGTACCGCAATCAACCCGGCAAACTCGTCGAGCTCGACACCTACGCCATACCCGAAGCTCACGACCCGGCGTTCGCCGAGGGCTTCGGCGACCTGTCCGTGCACGAAGTCGCGATGTCGGAGCAGCGCAACAAACTCGCTTACTTCGCCTACTACGCGGGAGGCTTTCGCGTCGCCCGCATCCTCGGGCACAAGCTGGTCGAGACCGGCAGGTTCATCGACGAAGGCGGCAACAACTTCTGGGGCGTGCAGGTCTTCCAGCGCGGACCGAAGGAGTATGTCGCCGCCAGCGACCGGGACTTCGGCCTCTACATCTTCCGCTACACCGGGCCCGGGAAGCCTTAGTTGGCGGCACGTCCTCCTCGAGCTGGAAGGAACTGTCCGGGCCCGAGAGAGTTCAGCGCCTTGCGCGCCCCCGTCAGCCCGAGACGTGCTGGTGGGGGCGGCTGGTGGCGCCACGTCGCCTGCGGCGGGCGCCGCCCCGCGGCAGCTGGGGCGCAGCGGGGCC
>JALYGD010000307.1 GCA_030777265.1 Actinomycetota bacterium
CCACGTTCGAGCATGCCTTCAACCATGCCACGTTCGCCGAGCAGGACGTCAGCGTCAAGCGGTTGACTGCCGCAGCTCAGATGACCAAGGACAACGAGGATCCCACCCGTGCCTTCACCGGTCCGACCTCCATGCTCGCCCATCCGACCAACCCCTGGGTCATCGTCGCAGCCACCGCGAACCTTCGCACACGCGTGTGCTACCTCGTCCGCTCGACCGACGCCGGCCGCACCTGGCACATCCTGGACGCTCTGCCCTCCCCACGCGACTACCCGTACTGCACCACGACCAGCGCCGCTGGCGTTACCGAGGCCCCGATAGCGTGGGGCCGCGACGGCACCCTGTACTACGCCCTCTTGGGGTACGGGCCCGGGGAGGGGCCCAGGGAAGGGAATATCAGCGTGGTGCTGGCCCGGTCCACCGACTTGGGGGACACCTGGAAGACCACGATCGTGGACAACAATCGTGGCAAGAGCGGCCTCGCGCCGAGCGCCTCCTCCGGGGTGCCCGGCTTGGCCGTCGACACCTCGGGGCCTCGCGACGTCGTGTACGTGGGTTTCAGCCATCGCTTTCTCAACCCACCCAAGGACTCGCCGCTGAACAACATGCCGGTCCTGGTCTCGGTTTCCACCGATGGCGGAGCCACCTTCGCCCCGCCCGTCAACCTCAACGACTTCTCACAGGTGACCCACGAGATCGCCGGCAAGTCCTACCCGCTGCTCTTCAACTCCTCCTTCGGCAGACCGTTTCTTGCAGCTCATGACGGAGTGGTGCTGGCGGTGTCCGACTCTCGGACGCCATTCGACGACGAGCCACCCGGTGAGAGCTATTACGCGATGCCGCAGGTGGTGGCCCGCTCCACCGACCAGGGACGCACCTGGTCGGTCGCGACCCTGGGCCCTCCGGTCTTCACCGGCACGGGGGCCCAGACGGGGATGGGCTGGACGCCCAAGGGCGGCCCCAAGGGGACCTTCATCGTCGCCTACGCCGCTACACCCGAGACCGCGGACAGCTCGGGCACAGCGGACATCGTCGTCCAGCGCTCGACGGACGACGGCAAGACCTGGAGCGAGCCGCTCGCCATCGATGATGACAACCCGGCCGACCTGTTCACCAGCTTCTACCCCCAGCTGGGAGTGGCACCCAACGGGCGAGTCGACGTCGTCTGGCAGGACAACCGCCACCAGACCGACTACCACTTCCAGGTGCGCTACACCTACTCGACTGACGGGGGTGTCACGTGGGCTCCCAACGTGCTGGTCAGCGACCAGCCCATCAACTTCAACCTCGGAGTCAGCTTCAACTCCGACCTGCGTCAGCCGCCGGGCGTGGCGTCAGCCAACCAGTACGCAGCGTTCGGTTGGGCCGATACCCGCCTCGGCGACGAGCTCACCCAGACACAGGACAACTTCAGCACCGTGGCCCAGTTCTCGCCGCTCCCGGCGGGAACGTCCCTTCTGCCCCTCGTGGCCGCCGTCTTCGGCGGCCTGGTGGCTGCAGGGATCATCTTGCTGGTGGTACTGCTGATACGCCGACGCCGCCGAGGACCCAGGCCATCCAGGGTCGAGCGGCCGGAGCCCGTCGGCGCGCGGTAGCGAGGGGGCGGGGGGCCAGCGGGGTTAGCGTCAGGACGGGCGCTAGCCTCCAGCCTGGCTGGCGAAGACCACCAGGTTTTCCTCGTAGTGACCGGTGGCGCGGTCGAAGCGTCCCCCGCAGGTGATCAGCCGCAAGGCGGGCTCTCTGGTGTGACCGTAGACATCCTCGGTCGGGAAGCGATCCTTGTGGTAGCGCGCGACCCGCTCGACGAGGAAGGTCTCGCGGCCGCCGTCACTGAGGCTGATCGTAACCGCGTCGCCGGGGGTCAGCTCAGCGAGCCGGTAGAAGACGGCGGGCCCGCGCCGCGAGTCGTAGTGGCCGACGATCACCGCCGGTCCCGGACTGCCAGGGACGGCGCTGTCCGCATACCAGCCAGCACGCGCGAACTCCACAGGGACCTCGAGCCCCCCCTCGGCGGTCAGCCCCAGTTCGACCAGCGGGGGGGTCACGAGGTCGATCGCCGGAACCTCCACGCCCACTGGGCGCAGCTCGGCCGTCCGCTCGTCTGGCCCACCTGTAGTCATAGGTGCACCAGGATGTGCAGCCGTCGGTGCCCCAGGATGTTGCAGCACGATGGGGATGGGCGCTCCGCTCAACCAGAGCGCGCTGTCACCGTCCGCCTTTGAGTCGACGGGTCCTGGCGGAGGAGGTGGTGCCCGAGTGCCGGCACCAGGGGTAGTGGAAGGGCCTGAGTCGGGCGCGACCAGTCCCAGCGACAGACCCACCACCGCTGCCGCAGTGACCCCGGCGCGTCCCGGCCAGGCCCGCAGAGCACCGGAGGCGGGCCCGGTGCTTGGAGCAGCCTCTTCGCCGCCTCGCCAGCCCTCATAGCTGCCGGTGGCAGGTGGCGACAGTGCCTCAACCAGCCGGCGCTCGAGCTCGTCGAGGCGCCGGTCCAGATCGGTCAACGCGGCGAGACAGGCAGACACGGGGTTCAGTGGCTGGCTGCCCACCCGACCGCCCACCCCAGGCGCCTCCCCTAGCCTTTGCAGCCCCCCAGGTCGGTCGAGGTCCGCATACGGGTTCCGGCGCCCGCCAGCGCTGCGACGCCCCAGCAGGCCGCTCAGCCGCTGCTGTTGGTAGCGGCGGGCCCAGGCAAGCTGCCGGTAGTGGCACGCGTGCCCCGCCACGGACGCGGGGGCGCTCAGCGGCTGCAAATTCGGGTGGAGGCTATGGACCAGACCGGCCATTACCGCTGCCCGGCTGGGTTCGCTGCCCTCAGTTACGCTGCGCAGGAGCCGGCAGAGATCGACTGTTGAGTCACTGAGTGCGAATACCCGGTAGCCGGCTCCCGCCAGCAGTTCGACCATCAGCCCCCGCTGCTGCGCGAGGCCGACCACCACCTCGTACGCATCCCGGCCAAGGTCGGCCAGCAGCCCGTGCAGCTGGCGCAGCCCCCACCACCCCTCCCCCAGCGGCACGTCCGCCACAGGCTGGCCTGAGGCATCCAGCAGGCACAGCGAACGACCAGCCGTGTCGAACCCGGCGAAGATCACCAACCGCTCCTGGGCCGGCCGCTAAACGTCTTGACGCAGCCGCATGAACAGCATGCCCCCGCCCAGCAGCGCAGCGCCGATCACCGCCAGGAGACGGGCCAGGGGGGGCCCTGCCGTACCACCGGCTCCTGCTGGCACTCCGCCCTCAGGGCGGGTGCCAGCACTCCGAGTGTCGGGCCCAGGCTGGCTCGTGGTCGGCTGGGGCGCCCCGACCTGCGGGGGCGGGTCCGCAGTCAGCCGCAGCGCCGCGGCCGGGTTCTTCAGCTGACGGGCGTCCTGCCCGGCGGCGGGCACCTCGCCCCAAGTCATCGCGCCCTGCTGGCAGACCTGAAAAGCTGGAAAGTACAGCGTCGCCCCCGGGGTGCTGGGCAGCCGCAGGTGCACCACAAACGTCTGCTTCTGGTCGGTGGGCAGATTCCCGCCCGTCCAGCGCACCTGCTGCCCCTCAGCCACTGGCGCCTCAAAGCCTGACACCGGTAGGGGTGTGCCCCTGACCCCCGGAGGCAGCTGGATCGCCACGGACGTTGTGGGAGAGCCATCACAGCCATGGGTGACCACAAAGCCGACATCCACCTGAGAGCCTGCCGGCACCTCACCCGGCTGAGCCTCCACACGCGCCCACGCCGGCGCCCCCAACACCCCTAACGTCGCCCCCACCGCCAAGATCAGCCGCCACCAGCACCGCCATGTTCGCCTCATCGTCACCCTTACTCATGCTCGACCAGCCGGAACGCGTCGAAGACCTCGGCCGAGGTCCTCCTCTTCCGCAGTCCGTGACAGGAGAACCGAAAACAGGGATGGTCCGTGCGGCCCGTCCCAGCCAGCGCCGGCCCAAACACTGTGCAACCGGCCTGAGAGTGAGTCGCGAGGTGTCGATCGCATAAGAGGGCAAAGCCGGAGCCGCGCCCGTAGTGAAACTGCGCTTCGTCATATGGCCCGAACCTCGCATATTGTCCCATCTCGTTCGCCTGAAGCACAACGCGCGCGAGAAACAAAGCTGGCCCTACCCCAGAGATGCTAGCTTCGTTGGAAGGGTACGCACGGAGGGGCGGCCATGTACAAACGGCGACAAGGACTCTTCTTTCGTCCTAGAACTTATGGTCGGACTGCGATTGACCAAAGCCATTGCATAATAAGGCGGCGTAAAGCGGACAAACCTGACACGTTAATATCCTCGAGGGCGTGCGGATTGACGGACGTGGACCTCACGGAAATCCTCTACCAATCAGGCGCCAGCAGTGGCTGGCACAGCCATCCTGGCCGGGTCATCCTCTCCATAAGAGAGGGTGAACCCGCGGGGTGCCGCGTTTGAAGTCGGAGAAGAATCTCGGCAACTGTCCTCTTCAATACTAGCCCTCGTCTCAGCGCTCAGTTGGTCGAAGGCTGCGTGCCGAAGCTGACAGACCGACGGGGGCGGAGGCGGCGATCAGCCGCCACTGGCTGCTATAGGCGCTCTACTGGACGTTGATGCCAAATGGGGCCTCGACCGCTGGTCGGCCAGCCTCGATCACCTTGACCCGCCCTGACCACCCGCCCCGCATGGCGAACCCTGTCTGCACCTCGTACACGCCCGGAGCGACTTCGTGCGCTTCCTCGCTGACCCCCTTGTGGGACATCTCCGCCATGGCAGCCAGGAGACAGACCCGTGCCCCCTCGACGGGGCTCCCGTCCCGGGTCACCCGCAGGCGGAAGGTGGTGCCCTCCACGCGCGGCG
>JALYGD010000308.1 GCA_030777265.1 Actinomycetota bacterium
CATCGCGAGCACGAAAGCGTGCACGACGTCGGAGACGAAGACGAAGTCGCGGGTCTGTTCACCATCGCCATAGATGACGATGGGCAGCCCCGCAAGCATGCGTTCGGCGAAGATCGCAACGACCCCAGCCTCACCGAGCGGGTCCTGACGCGGTCCGTAGACGTTGGCGAGCGCCATTGACGTCCATTCGACGCCATAGAGTGAGCGGTAGGTGCGCAGATACTCCTCACCACAGCGCTTGCTCGCCCCGTACGGGGAGTGCGCGTGACCGGGATGTTCCTCGCTCACCGGCAGGTCATGCTCAGCAGGCTCGCCGTAGATGCAGCCCCCCGAGGTCGCGAAGACGACTTTGCGAACACCATGACGGCGGGCAGCCTCGAGTACCGCGAGCGTGCCCAAGACGTTCACGCGCGCGTCGTGGAAAGGGTCGGCCACACTCGCACGCACGTTCATCTGGGCGGCGAGGTGAAAGATCACCTCTGGCAGGTGCTTGGCGACCATCGCGTCGAACGAGTCGTCAACGAGGTCAAGACGGTGAAACTCGAAGCGGCCCGGGGCTGAGGTGCGCGCCTCGGCGAGGTTCTCGAGCTTTCCGGTCGAAAGATCGTCGATGACTACGACCCGGTCCCCCTCCGCCAGCAGACGATCGACAAGGTGCGAGCCGATGAAACCCGCACCACCTGTGACGAGAACGGTGTCGGTCGTAGCCCTGCTCCCCTCTTGGCTGAGTGCCGGAAGCGCCGCGAAATGGTAGCGAGGGACGCTTGGGGTCGACAGGAGAATCGCGCGTGAGATGTGGGAGGTGGTGGGACTCGAGTCCCTCAGTGACGGGAAGCCTCGTTGCGGCAGCAGGTGCGGACCTTCTCGAGCAGCCCCTCGGGGGCTAGTTCGGCGGCGTGCACTCGCACGACCGTCCGGAGATGGCGTTCGAACTCGGCGCGGTCACCGCACGGGTAACAGGCGGCAAGATGGGTGGAGATCTCGGCTATCTGCCACTCCTCCATCTCACCGTCGAGGTACTCCTGCAGGCGCGCGAGCGCCTCCGGACAGTCACTCGCCACGTTCAGCCCTCCCAAGGCGTTTCCACCGCTCGACTCATGCGCCCGACGGCCCTGCTCGGAAATCGCTTGCGGCATCATCCAGGCCGCTGGACTCAGAACGTCCCACGATTCCACGTCCTCGGGCATATTCCGCCAACGCGCGCTGGAGCGCTTTCCTTCCCCGATGCAGGCGCGACATCACGGTCCCCACCGGCGTTCCCATCATGTCGGCGATCTCCTTGTAGGAGAACCCCTCCACATCTGCGAGGTAGACCGCCAGGCGGAACGACTCGGGGAGGTCGGCAAGCGCTTGCCGGACTTCGTCGGCCGTGATGTGTTCGAGCACCTCGACTTCGGCGGAGCGGCCAGCGCCGCCGACCCAGTCGTAGAGGGAGAAGTCGTCGATCTCCTCCTGCGGGTACTCATCCGGTCGGCGCTGCCGCTTGCGATATTCGTTGATATAGGTATTGGTGAGGATGCGGTAGAGCCAGGCACGAAGGTTCGTACCCGGCTCGAACTGGTGGAATGCGCTGTACGCTTTCGCGAACGTCTCCTGCACGAGATCCTCGGCGTCAGCCGGGTTCCGCGTATAGCGCAGCGCCGCCGAGTAGAGCCGGTCGAGGTAGGGCAGCGCCTGTTCCTCGAACAACTGCTGCCGCTCCTCCTCGGTGAGCTCCTGTCGCACAGGCCCCGCCGCGTCCGTGCCCACGCTGTTCGTCATCCAACCTCCGGACACGGCGAGAGGCCCAGGATAGCCAGCCGCCGGGAAGGTGCCGACATCCACGGTCTCAGGCGCCGACCGGGCTGGCAGGGTCTCAGGCGCCCGAGCGGGCAGGGCCGGTCGGGCCAGCCGCCCATGTCGAGATAGTCGTCGCTTCACCGCGCACTGCAGGCATCTTGAAGGCGCTCCACAGCGAGCTTCCACAGCCGTCGGGCGCGACTCTCTTCTCATCGTCAGACGGGGATACTACAACGCATCCTACGAATTAACGCTGTATAAAAACGTCTGAAGATACTTAAGAATCGATGAGGATCGGGGCGACGGACGGTTGTACGGCGCTGCCGCGTGTCGGGCTCGTGGTGCCCCGCCCCCCGCCATGGACGCCCGCACGCGGGACCGG